>NZ_JACSMT010000019.1:0-52108 GCF_018618815.1 Exiguobacterium sp. s128
GGGAATCCTTGTTTTCAACATCACTTTTTACGACTACATAAGACAAACCCTCATTTCAACGTTGAAATGAGGGTTTGTCTACGATCTGAGAAGCAGTGGACACCGCGTCCACTGCTTCTTTTGATTCACTCGCTGTCGATTGGATTTGTTAATCCTTTTGTCCGTTTTTTTCCTTCCCGACACATGTCGAGTAACGGGCATTCGAGACAGTTGGGACGTTGAGCTTTACAGTGATACCGTCCAAAAAAGATGAACTGGTGGTGTAATTTCGACCACCGTTCCCGTTTAAACCGTCTCATTAACGTCACTTCTACTTGCGTGACATTATCTTTCCAGCGACAAATTCCAAGACGTTTCGATACCCGCTCGACGTGTGTATCAACGGCAAATGCGGGTACGTCAAACGCAACAGACAGAACGACATTCGCTGTTTTTCGTCCGACGCCCGGTAAGGCTTCTAACCCCGCACGATCAGTCGGCACTTCCCCATCATGTAACGTTACGAGTCGTTCCGCTAGCGCCTTGATGTTTTTTGCTTTATTGCGGTACAAACCAAGGCGTTTGATTTTCTCCTCGATTTGTTCGACGGGTGCCGCCGCCAATCGTTCCGGTGTTGGATATGCGGCAAATAAATCGGGCGTCACCTTATTGACTAACACGTCGGTTGCTTGAGCACTCAGTGCGACGGCAACCACCAGTTCGAACGGATTTTGATGAATCAATTCACAAAAAGCGTCCGGAAACATCTCTTCGAGCGTTCGCTCGATCCGGTCCATTTCAGCATTTCGTAACATTGACGTCAGCCTCCTCTCGTCGCCAGATCTTCAAGCGTCTTGATCCCTTCTCGTTCCCACGTCCGTAATATTTGGTTGATGTACGTCATCTTCCGGACGTTATGATAGACGGCTTCACGCAAGGCCGCTAAGACGAGTTCTTCCGCAATGTTCTCAATCGTCAGCCACTGGATGATCTGTTCCATCTGGAAGGGTGACATCATGCCAAGTTCCCGCTCAAAATGTTGGAAGACGGACGGATTGATTGTCTCGAAATTCGGCGCTTCTTGTTCGGGTGGAGCCATTAGTTTTTCATAGAGTGGAACTAACGAATACCGTTCCGCCCCACTAACGTTCTCCATCGCCAGTAGCCCTTTTTGTAGTAGACCTAGTGTCGTCTCGATTGTCTCTGTTTCCGATAATCCCAGTCGATTACTCAGTTCTTCCGGTGAAGGCATCTCCATCCCTTCTGCGCGACAAGCAAACAGTTGTCCAATCAACGTAAACTCGACAAAACTGATGCCAAGACGTTTTGCTTCCGTAAACAATCGTTTGGGGAGCACAACCGTTCCTTCCTCAAAAAGTTGAATTAAATTATGATCCATGACACTTCCTCGATTCTGTAAGATAAGCAAGAAATCGACCCGTCCGAGGGATGGGTCGATTTCGGTCGATATTACGGATACAATCGGTTCAACAAACGTGGGAACGGAATCGTCTCACGGACGTGTTCAACACCTGTGATCCAGGCGACTGTTCGCTCGAGTCCAAGACCAAAACCACTGTGCGGGACTGATCCATATTGACGGGTTTCCAGATACCACTTGTAGGCACCAGTTTCATCTAGATCATGTTCTTTCATGCCGGCACGTAACTTTTCATAATCTTCTTCCCGCTGTGAACCACCAACGATCTCCCCGTACCCTTCCGGAGCAATCAAATCATCGCATAGAACAAAACCAGGATTTTCTGGATCTTCCTTCATGTAGAATGGTTTGATGTCTTTTGGCCAATGTGTGATGAAGACGGGACGCGCAAACGTATTGGCAATCGCCGTCTCGTGTGGCGCTCCAAAATCGTCTCCGAATTCGATATCATCGAATCCCTGTTCCTTCAACATCTCGATTGCTTCTGTATATGTGACGCGTGGGAATGGTGCTTGAATGCTCTCGAGCACCGTCAAATCGCGACCTAATAAATCGAGTTCGGCACGGCAGTTGTTCAGTGCCGATTGTACAAGATGCGTCACGTAGTTTTCTTGCACTTCTAAGTTCATCTCGTGATCATAAAACGCCATCTCCGGCTCCATCATCCAAAACTCGATCAAGTGACGGCGTGTTTTCGATTTTTCAGCCCGGAATGTCGGACCAAACGAAAAGACTTTTCCAAGTGCCATCGCTGCCGCTTCCATATAAAGTTGTCCGGATTGCGACAAGTAAGCATCTTCATCAAAATATTTCGTATGGAACAATTCTGTCGTCCCTTCTGGGGCACTGCCCGTCAGGATTGGCGGATCGACCTTGATGAACCCTTCTTGGTTAAAGAATTCGTAAGTGGCGCGAATTAATTCGTTTCGAACGACCATAACGGCATGTTGACGTTTTGAGCGTAACCACAGATGGCGGTTATCCATCAGGAAGTCGGTTCCATGGGCTTTTGGAGTGATTGGATAATCCACGGCTTCATGAATCACATCAATCGCTGTGATTTCCATTTCGTGACCAATCGCGGTCCGTCCCCCATCCGATTTGATGACGCCCGTCACCCACATCGATGATTCTTGTGTTAAGCCTTTTGCCGTCTTAAATAATTCTTCACCAACAGTTTCTTTGACGACGACACCTTGCATGAAGCCTGAACCATCACGTAATTGAAGAAACGCAATTTTTCCACTTGATCGTTTATTGGCCAACCAACATCCGATCGTGATTTCTTCGCCTACGTGTTTTTCTACATCACGAATCATTGCTTTCAAAAGTCAACATCCTCTCTCTATTAAACGGCTGTATGCGCCGTGATAAATCCTTCGATTCGGTCCAGTGCCTCAAGGACACGTTTTGGATCCGTTGCGTACGATAAACGGACGTACTCCGGTGCGCCAAAGCCAGATCCTGGAATCAAGGCGACTTTTGCTTCTGATAAGACGGCCGTACACCAGTCATCGACGTTTGAGAACCCACACATCTCTGCTGCCCGTAACGCATGAGGGAACAGATAAAAGGCGCCTTCCGGTTTCAGGCACGTGAAGCCTGGAATCTGAATCAACCGGTCATAAATTTGTTCCAAACGTTCTTCAAATACGACCCGCATCGCTTCAACCGGTGCATCGCCTTCTGCATAAGCGGCGACAGATGCTGCTTGCGCAATCGATGTCGGGTTAGACGTCGAATGGCTCGCAAGGTTCGTCATCGCAGCGATGATTTCTTTTGGCCCGATTGCATAACCAATCCGCCATCCTGTCATCGCGTGGGATTTTGAGACGCCATTGATGATGACAGTCCGTTCTCGCATATCTGGTAACGTCGCGATCGATAAATGCGTGACACCATTGTATAACAACTTTTCATAAATCTCGTCACTGATGACCAAAAGATTATGACGAATCGCTACATCCGCTACCATCTCGAGCTCTTCCTTCGTATAGACCATTCCCGTCGGATTCGACGGCGAGTTCAAGACAAGCGCCTTCGTTTTCGGAGTGATATGTTGTTCGAGTAAGTCACGTGTCACCTTGAATCGTGATTGTTCCGTCGTTTCTAAGATGACGGGAACGCCGTCACTTAACTTGATTTGTTCCGGATAGCTGACCCAATATGGAGCAGGAACGATGACTTCATCGCCCGGATCTAAAATCGCTTGAAACAATGTCGACAAGGCATGTTTTGCACCTGAAGCGACCATGACTTCCGACCGTTCATACGAAAGCCATAAATCGCGACGCGTTTTTTCGATGATGGCATCTTTTAAGGCCACTGTCCCACCGGATGGCGTGTATTTCGTATCGCCTGCTTCTGCCGCCGCAAATGCAGCCTGGATAATAAATTCTGGAGTGTTGAAGTCCGGCTCGCCCGCACCGAGTCCGATGATATCTTGTCCTTCTTCACGTAATGCTTTTGCTTTTGCGGTAATCGCTAATGTCGTTGACGGTGCCAACTGTTGTACACGTTTAGATAACATCTTGCACACTCCTTTTTTTAATTGATCCGTAGACGTTTGATGAACGTTCCTTCTTGATAGGTGTAATACGAATAATCATAGCCGGTTTTGGTTTTGGAGACGATCTCAATCAACGCCCGATCCTCAAAACCATATTTGGCGGAAACGATTTCAGCAGGACTACCGGCTTGTCGAATGACTTCGGCAATCTCCATCCCGTCGGAGACCCGTCTCGTCTCGATGCGACCCGTCTTTGGCACAAACGTCCGGACCGCTTCTCCATCTTGTTGAATCGTAAACACACTATACTGGGTTTTGCCATTAAAGACATGATCAAACCGAATCTGTTCCGGTGCCAATTCTTTTTTCAGGCGTGCTTCTGCCTGAAGCACTACTTTTTCTTCGCGCCCTTTAGCTTCCGCCACGGTGAATTGATAAATTCCCGTACCGATGAGCGTAATCAGAAGGATGAAGCAGACAAGACCGATGACGACCTTCCACTTCATGTGCGGTAGATGGTAAAGACCATCTTCTCCTTATCTTTTTCGTCTAATGCCAGACCAAACATCAAATCCTCTGTTTTCAACGTGCGATTCAATAAGTCTACAATCTTGTACGTATCGTCATGCCGATTGACCTTGACGGTTGCGAGCGTCTCGATTTTCGAATCCATCTTATATCCTCCCTCATTTTTCTACATCTATTATAATGCGATAATGCTTATTTTAACAGACTCAATCGATATCATTTAAGAACAATTCCAGTTCTGCCGTCAGTTCGTCAAGTGGCTTTGCCAGAACCGGCACTTGCGGTAGACTCGAAACAAACCGTTTTCCGTAACGTGTCGTCTCAATTCGCCGGTCAAAGACAAAGACGACGCCACGGTCATTTGTCGTCCGGATCAATCGACCAAATCCTTGTTTAAAACGAATGATCGCTTGCGGTAAACTGTATTCGAAGAACGAGGATTTCCCTTGCTGTTCAATCTGTTCCGAGCGGGCTTGGACAATCGGTTGATCCGGTGGCGCAAAAGGCAAGCGGACGATCACAAGACAACTTAAATCGTCCCCTGGTACATCGACCCCTTCCCAAAAGCTTGCCGTCCCGAACAGGATACAGGCGTCAAGTTGTTTAAACTGTTTCATCAGACGTTGACGTGAACCTTGGGTAATCCCTTGAGAAAGTAACGTAAAGCGTTCAGGTAATGCCACCTTCGTTGCATCATGCGTTTGTCGCAACATCTCGTTTGAGGTGAACAAGACAAGCATCCGTCCTTCTGTCACTTCCGCAATCCGAATGATCGCATCCGCGATGACTTCGGAATAGGTCGCTTGTGGTACATCTTGTAATAACGGCAAATCCGTCGGGACCATCAATCGGACTTTTTCCGCATATCCAAACGGCGAGGGGACGATGAACCGTCGTGTCTCAAGTTCTGATAATCCCAGGCGCTGTTCGATGAATTGAAATTTGTTCGACACGGTTAAGGTTGCAGAAGTCAACACACACGTCCGTTTCGAAAAGACATCCCGATGCAGGCGTCCAGAAATATCAATGGGTTGCGTATAAATCCGTGTCAGCTTCCGATTTTTAGCAGTCGTTTCAATCCAGGATACGGTCTCATCGTGTGGAGCAAGCATCGTTTCGAAAATGGCTTGTTCGGCCTCTTCGAGTTGACCGATGACCGTCTTCAAATCTGCGACGACCGACCGTTCCCGATAACTCATATGTTCACGTTGATCATGGAACAATTTATGAATCGCCCGAATCGCCTGACGTAACCGTCTTAAGACCAGTTCGACCCGTTTTGCACTTTCTTGGACGGCACGCATCGAGTGATCGAGTCGTTTAAAGCGGACCGTGACCCGTCCTTCCCGTCGTTCTTTACGTGAGGCAAGCTCTAGTCCGTAGGCCTGGATGATCGTCAACAGACCATCTGCCTCTTCGAGTAGTTCCGTTAATGTCTCATCAATCGTTTCACTATGTGCCTCAACCAATTCCGTCAAATCAAATTGATCGGACAGACTAATCAATTTTGTTAATAATTTTTTATCCGATGAAAAACCAAGCTGTCTGAAAATCCGATCAAACGAATGCCCATCAAATACTAAACCAAAATGATGACTGGCTACTTCTTCGATTTGATGCGCCTCATCTAAAATCAACGGACAGCCTTTCGGCAAGACACCTGCTTCATATTGAATGTCACTAAACAACAGCGCATGGTTCGTGACGATGATTGTTGCCTGTTTTGCTCGACGAACCGCATGATGAAAGAAATCACGGCTATACCAAGGGTCAAATCGTCCTAGTTGTGATTGGCTATCGGACTGAATCAATTGTTTGATCGCAATATTGCCTTGGGCTGCCCCGCCCGGTAAGCTGACTTCCTCTAAATCCCCCGTATCTGTCTGCGTCAACCAGACAAGCAAAATCGCTTTTGCGAGCGTAAAATTATACGGCTCTTCCGTCTCACTGAGGAAAAATTCGAATTTTCGTAAATCCATGTAATTATTCCGACCCTTCAGCAGGGTGATGTCGACGGGTTCGTTGAACAGCTGGCGCAAGAGTGGTAAATCACGTGCAAACAGTTGTTCCTGCAATTGAATCGTATGCGTGCTGACGATGATCGGGGTCTCATGTTCAATCGCATAATGCGCGGCAGGTACAAGATATCCGAGCGACTTCCCTGTCCCTGTCCCCGCCTCGACCAACAAAGGTGTTTCTTGATCAAGCGATTGATAGACATGACGCATCATCTCGAGTTGGCCCATTCGTGGTTCGTATCCTGGGAACAATTGAGGAAAGACCGTTTCATTCAGGCGATCAACAAACGGACTAAACGGTTCAAGGTCCGTCCGTATCGTCAGTTCTTCCGAGTCGACCCGCTTTTTCAGGGCAATCTTTCGGAAACTGTCGAACCGTTCATCCGGCTCGAGACCCACCAGTCGAATCGCCTGATCGATCTCTTCCTCAATCGCACTAAACAATTTCCCGGCTAAGCGACGTAAATGGCGTAATGTATCAAGCGGTAAATTCCGCAACTCACTAAGTAGATAGAGTAACAGCTCTGCCGTCGCTTCCGCGTCACTGCCTGCTCGATGTGCTTCGTGATGCGTCAAGTGTAAGGCGTCGGTCAGATGTGATAACGAATGACTTTCTGCTGTCGGCAATAAAATCCGCGCCAATTCGACGGTATCAATGACAGGCCCTGTATACGGTAAATAACCTTCTTCTTCTAACGCTTCATTTAAGAACGTCAGATCAAACTGGACGTTGTGTGCTACGAATACACCACCGTCTAACAATTGCAAAACACGTGGTGCAATCTGATCAAACGTTTCCGCATCGGCAACATCCTTGTCCGTAATTCCCGTCAGCTGCGAAATAAACGGCGGAATCGGTTTTTGCGGACGGACAAATGCCGATAGACGTTCCGTCATCTGACCGTCTTCGATCACTGCCATACCGATTTCAATCATTTCATCGCCGGATTTAATCGAATGTCCGGTCGTTTCTAGGTCCACTACAACAAACTTTTTTTCCACGGCTTCTCTCCACCTTTAACCATCCACATGTTCACCACATGGCATCTCAAGTTCCATCTTAACAAAAAAAGACCCGGCATGTATCCCGGGTCTCTCAAATTCATAAGATCGTATGTGCGATTTCTTGTGACAACATTTGTTTAATGCTGTTCTCTTGATCGAGTACCGCTACTTTAGGAACATGCTCAGCGATTTCTTCGTTCGTGAGTTGTGCATACGCCATGATGATGACCTCATCACCAATTTGGAAATGACGTGCCGCTGCTCCGTTTAAACAGATGACCCCTGAACCACGTGCCCCTTTGATGGCATACGTCTCAATCCGGGCACCGTTCTGATTATTCGTCACTTGAACTTTCTCGTTTTCAAGAATTCCGACAGCATCCAGTAAGTCCTCATCAATCGTAATCGACCCGACATAATGGAGGTTGGCCTCCGTGACGCGGGCTTTGTGTAATTTTGCGTGCATGAATGTTCGTAACATGGTCATGCTCCTCTCGTATATAATAAGTTATCGATCAAGCGGGCTGATTCGAATTGAACCGCAACCGCTAATAAAATCGTTTCTGTCGTTGCATCGATCGGTCCAAGTGTCGGATAAGCGACGGCTTCGACATAATCGATCGTCGTTCCTTCAAATTGCAAAAGTGTACGTGTTTTTTCGAGAACCGTGTCAAGCGGCTGCCCTTGATCGAGCGCCTGTTTTGCTTCGACTAATGCTTGTTGAATCCCCGGTGCCTGTTCCCGTTCTCGATCAGACAGATAGACATTCCGCGACGATTTCGCCAGCCCATCTGCTTCTCGAATGATTGGACACCGTTTGATTTCGACCGGGACAAAATAATCCGCGACATATCCTTCAATCAAAGCGAGTTGTTGCGCATCTTTTAATCCGAAATAGGCACGCGTCGGCTGGACGATATTAAACAATTTACTGACGACGGTCAGGACACCATCAAAATGTCCCGGACGTGAAGCGCCACATAAGACGTCATCCCCAGAACGAACGGTCACTCGGGCCATATCGAGCGGATACATCACCTCGTTTGTCGGATAAAACAGATAGTCCACTCCGGCAGATTGCGCCAGTTGCTGATCACGTATTTCGTCACGCGGGTACCGGTCCAAATCTTCATTCGGTCCGAATTGTGTCGGATTCACAAAAATACTTAAGACTACGATGTCATTTTCTGCACGGGCCTGCTCGAGTAACGAGGCATGCCCTTCATGCAGGAATCCCATCGTCGGAACAAATCCGATTGATTGTTGTCCGCTTAATTCTTCCCGCAATTGTTCGACGCTCCGCATGATCTTCATTCTGTTGTTCCTCCGTATAAGGCACCAATCAATTCTTCATCCATCATGAACGAGTGCGCGAGTTCTGGAAACGTACCATTTTTTACTTCTTTGACATAATTAGCGATTGCTTCTGTCCCCGACGTATTCCAGTCGGCATACGCCTTGACGAATTTCGGAAGACGTCCAACTCCGTAAGTCAGAATATCATGATAGACCAGCACTTGTCCGGCAACATCCGAACCAGCCCCAATCCCGATCACCGGAATCGTCAACAACTCTTGGACCCGTTTGGCTAACGGATGAGGGACACATTCTAACACAAGCATCTTCGCTCCGGCTTGCTCGGCCGCTAAGCTGTCGGCAATCAACTGTTCAGCTGCCTCAAGTGATTTCCCCTGGACCTTAAATCCTTCTAAAACCCCAACAGATTGTGGCGTCAGTCCTAAATGGGCGACACAAGGCATACCGGCATCTGTCAAACGACGAATCGTCGTTAAGATGTCGCCTGCTCCTTCAAGCTTCAAAGCGTCCGCGTTACTTTCCTGGAAGATACGCGCCGCTGCGTCAAGCGTCCGGTCGAACGAACCGTGGTAACTGGCAAACGGCATATCAACGACCATAAACGTGTTGGGAGCTCCTCGACGTACAGCACGGGCATGATGGACCATGTCATCAACAGTCACGGCAATCGTTGAATCATATCCAAGAATCACATTCCCCAATGAATCGCCGACTAACAATAAATCAACTTGCCCGGCTTCTGCTAGTTTCGCCGAAGGATAATCATAAGCTGTCAGCATGACGAGCTTCTCTCCGGTTTGTTGTTTTTTTAATAAAGGTGTCATCGTATGCATGTGTGTTCTCTCCTTCGTAGTTTAGAGAGGACAAAAGGAAACGCCTTTCCTTCCTAAATAAATCATTAGGAAAGAAGGCGTGGATAAGTGCAATATCGTCCTTCTGTCCCTGTCCGAGTAGGATCAAGGCAGTAAAATAAAACCTATCAATCAAAGCCTTTAACCGGTATGACTCCAAATGGCTATCATCCTTGCACTTAGTATACATGATTCAAAAAGCAGACTGCAAACGTCCGAACTTACATTTCTGTCCAGTAAATCAATTCAGCGGAATGAAACGTTTTGATTCCTTCTTCCGTTTCGATTTGAAGTGTCCCATCAGACTGGATGCCGCGCAGATAACCTGTTACCGTCATTTGCCGCGTACGTAGTGTCACCAATTCGTTTAGTCGATCAGCATACGTTTCCCATTCTGACACAAATGACGCAAAGCCATCGACTAACCAGCGCTGATACATCTGTTCAAATTCATTTAAAAACAACGCGACGATTTTTGCGCGGGAAAATGATTTTCCCGTCGCGAGTTTTAATGACGTCGCCCGGTTCGTCAACACGTCCGGAAAGTTTTCGTGCCGGACGTTTATCCCAATCCCAATGATCACGGAATTGATCCGATCGGCTTCTGTCTGCATTTCCGTTAGGATTCCAGCCACTTTTCGATCGGCAATCAATAAATCGTTTGGCCATTTGATCGTGACCGGTACCTCAAGCGTCCGTAATACTTTTGACAAGGCGATTCCCGCAAGCAACGTCAACTGACCCGCTTGATGCAGCGGTGCCTCCGGACGCAAAATCAGACTCATCGCAATACCGGCTCCTCGCGTCTCATGCCAGACCCGCCCGAGTTGACCACGGCCACTCGTTTGAAAATCACAGACGATGAGCGTTCCTTCGGTTGCTTCTTGTTGCGCTTGTTCATGAGCGATCCGCTGTGTCGTTTCCGTCTCTTCTAAATGAACAATCTGTTGTCCTAACTGTTTTGTTTGGAGATGCTGTTCAATGGCGAGTGCTGTCAGCCGGTCTCCTTGATCAATGAGATGATAGCCTGTTTTTTTGTTTGATTCGATTTGATAGCCCGCTTCTTTTAATGATACAATTTGTTTCCAAATAGCGGTACGTGAAATATTCAGCTGATCAGCCAACTCCTGACCGGATATCCAGTCGGTCTGCATCAAGGTTTGGAGGATCCGGTCCCGTGTTGTTTTTTCCAAGTCATCACTTCCCTTAATAAACTGTCACGTTGATTCTCAAGATGACGGTAGACCACTTGTTTTTCCAAGTGATGAAGCGCCTCTTTAATCTCTTTTTTGTGTAAGCCGAGTGCGATCATGTCACGTCCATTGACGGTCAAGTCTTTTAACTGGCGAATCGGTAACGTGGTCCGTTCGTCATGATGACGACCCGTCATTTCATTTAAGTGCAACAATTCTTCATCTGATAAACGATAACGTTGCCAGTCCGATAACGTTTCCTCGTTAACGAGCACCGCTAATGTCTTCGCACGCGTTTCTTGTTTCTTCGAGCGTTTCCAGGCCCGCAACGCTTCCGGACGTAGACCTGCCACCAATACGAGTGTCCAGACGTCCTCTGTCGACACACCGTTGAAGGGAAGTCTGATCAACTGTTCGATGATCGACCGGTCGAGGTGAGGGAGATACGCATAGACTCCTGTCCGAAGCATCGCTTCTAACGCTGCCGTCCGACCTGGTCCTAACAATAATTTTTCAACCTCATTTGCAATCCGCTCAACCGCAACCGCCTGAAGATGTTCTTGTTTGTCTTTGATCGCTTGTTCCGTCTGAGGATCAAGTGAAAACTCCAACTGACTCATGAATCGAAATGCTCGAATCATGCGGAGCGCATCTTCATCGAACCGGTCTTCTGCTCGTCCGACCGTACGAACGATTTTTGCTGCCAAGTCATCTTGACCCCCGAACAAGTCCACAAGCCCTGTCGGCTTGAGTGCCATCGCATTGATTGTAAAATCGCGTCGAGTCAAATCTTCCTCTAAGCTGACCCCGAGTGTCACTTCGTCCGGTCGACGACGGTCACTGTACGTACTTTCTGAACGAAATGTCGTCACTTCGAACGGGTCATGGTCTAGGACAACCGTGACGGTCCCATGATCGAGACCTGTCGGAATGACGACAGGAAACAAGGGGATCACTTCGTGAGGGAACAAGGATGTCGCCAAATCATAGTCACCCGGCTGCCGTTTCAGTAACATATCACGGACGGCTCCACCGACGATATACGCTTCCCCGCCCGCCTGTTCAATCGTCTGAATGATTTGATTCGCCCGCTCAAGCATTTTCATATCGTGCACACACCCGTTCATAAAGAAGTTCATATGCCCGAACGACTTGATTGGAGTCAAACCGTCGCCGCGTATCCCGAATCCCTTCCTCTGCCAACTCTTCTCGTAGTGACGGGTCGTCTGCCAAACGACCAATCCGGTCGGCTGCCGCTTTGACATCATAGGTCGGAACGATAAATCCGGTTTTCCCGTCTTGAATCACTTCCGGTAATCCACCGGCACTCGAGACGACGCTTGGAACCCCCACCGCCATCGCCTCCAGAACAACAAGACCAAATGCTTCCTTTTCCGATAATAATAAATGGATGTCACTGATCGCTAATAATTGAGCGACATGTTCTTGTTTCCCAGCAAAAATAATCTTGTCGTAGATCCCCAGTTCTTTCGCTCGTCGTCTTGTCTGCCCCATCTCTGGACCGTCACCAACAAGCAGCAGGCGCATCGCCCGACCATTTGACGCAATCGCAAAAGCGGCTAACGTGTCATCAATCCGCTTGACCGGACGGAAGTTCGAAATATGAATGACGACGGTCTCATCCGGCTCAATCCCGTAATGACGTTTCAAACGATCATCTCGCATCGGATAATAAACACTTTCATCAATCGAGTTCGGAATCACATCGATCGAATACTGCCCGTTTAACGTCATATTCGTCTCCAGGGCAAGACTTTCCGAGACGGCTGTGACGGCATCCGAACTTTCAATCCCGTAACGGATGGCAGGCTGCATCTCTAAGTCTTGACCGATGACCGTGATGTCCGTACCGTGTAAGGTCGTTACGACACCCACCCCTTTTTTCTTCGCCATGTTTCGGCCCAGTTCGGCACACACCGCATGGGGGACTGCGTAATGGGCATGGATGATGTCGAGATCAAACAGGTCGATCACTTCCGCCACTTTCGAAGCCAATGTAATATCGTACGGTGGATACTTAAAGACCGAATATTGATTCACTTCGACGAGATGGACAGTGATGTTCGGTCGATACTCCGTCAGGCGGAAGGGAATGCTTGATGTAATGAAATGAACATCATGTCCCCGATCCGCTAATTTCATACCGAGTTCCGTCGCAACGACGCCACTGCCGCCGACTGATGGGTAACAAAGAATCCCAATCGCTTTTTTCATATTCACTCACTCACTCTCCACTGATAATGTCCTCTATCCTGCTCATTGTAATCAAATTAGCGACTAAAAACTACATCGACCACTTTTCGAACGATTTTCGTGAGAAAGACTAGTCTTTTTTGAATTCTGCCGTTACCCTAGAGAAAGAGTCATGTCAGAGAGGAGCAAACAGATGGCACCCCCATTCCAGTTTCCGATTCGAATTCAAAATATCATTTGGATTTTAATCGGATCATTTATTTTTGCCTTTGGTATTTATCATTTTAACGTTCAAAACGAGTTAGCTGAAGGAGGCTTTACCGGAATCACCTTGATTTTAAAAGGGTTGTTCGGATTTTCTCCTTCCATCACCAATCTGGTCTTGAACATTCCGCTTTTCTTCGTCAGCTATAAGCTGCTTGGTCGGACGACGTTCATCTACACGTTGATCGGCACGTTCAGCTTTTCGATTTGGTATGGCTTGATCGCGAAGTATTCACCGCTTGAGATTTTATTGAAGGATGACATGGTACTTGCTGCCTTATTTGCCGGCGTTTTCATCGGTGTTGGTCTCGGTATCATCTTCAACAACGGTGGCACGACCGGTGGCGTCGATATCATCGCCCGCCTGACGAAACGCTATTTTGGTTGGTCGATCGGAAGAACGTTTATGGTCTTCGACTTTTTTGTCATCATTGCCTCTTTAACGTATCTCGACTACAAACAGGCGATGTACACGTTACTCGCCGTTTACGTTGGGGCGCGTGTCATCGATTGGATGCAAGAAGGTACGTATGCCGGAAAAGCGGCGATGATCATCAGCGATCAACGAACGGAGATTGCGGACGGGATTCACGCAACGATGAACCGGGGAACGACCCGCCTGGTCGCAAAAGGTGGTTACTCGGGACGAGACTTGGAAGTGCTCTACGTCGTCGTTGCCCGTAATGAAATCACGCGACTGAAAACACTCGTCAAGTCCGTCGATCAACACGCCTTCATCACCTTACATGACGTTTATGAGGTCACGGGAGAAGGATTTACGTTTGACGAAAACCGAATCCCAATCAAAGAAACGTGACACGTTGTTGTGTCCACAACAAAAAAACGAGGAATCCAAAAGGACTCCTCGTTTTTTTCTATTTAGTCATCACTAGACGGTGCAAAGACGAGCAATGCGAGTCGGACGAATTCAGCTACGGCAACGAGTGTCGCTGCAACATAAGTCCAAGCAGCTGCGTTCAATACGCGACGTGAACCCCGTTCTTCTTCCGCATCAATGATCCCGTGTTCCGTCAACTGGGCCATCGCCCGGTTCGAGGCATCAAACTCGACGGGTAACGTCACGAGTTGGAAGATGACCGCTCCAAGCATCAAGATGACACCAAGAATCGCAAAACCGGTGATACCGGCAAACAAACCAATCAGCAATAACGGAAACGATAGGTTCGACGTGATCGAAGCGACTGGTGCAATCCGGTGACGGACACGCATCATCCCATAATCCGTTGCATCTTGAATGACGTGACCGATTTCGTGTGCGGCAATCGAAACAGCTGATACCGTTGAACCGTAATAGACATCTTCCGAAAGACGAACGACTTTATTCGTCGGATCGTAGTGATCGGACATCGTTCCGCCAATCGGCTCAAGGCGGACATTTGTAATTCCATTTTGTTTCATGATGAAATCAGCGACTTGCGCCCCTGTCACCCCACTATGAATCGGCACTTGTTGATATTTTTTATACGTTTTTCTGACACGCATCTGAGCCCAGATCGGCACGATGATGATGATGGCCAAATAAATCAGATAGTTCGCCATGTGGCATCTGCTCCTTCATAAAAAGATTATATCCTTATTTTATGTTCAAGCGAACTTATTGTCAATCGAATCGCGTACGACAAACCAATATCCCATCAAAAGACATAATCCAGTCAGCCAAAACGATCCGTACCCAATCCACTGGATGTGCTCAGCAAGTGCCGGATAACGTGGCCATTGTCCTAGTACATAATCGACGACATCGTTATGAAGGACCCAAATGGCGACTAACACAAGTTCTCTTGTCCGAAACGTCATCACGGGGGCATATAAAATAGCTTGGAACGCCATCGCCCCATGTGAAACCATCAACATCAAGGCCATCGCCGTTAAGTAGGAATCACCCGTTCCCAGTTCGCGTAACATCAAGGCGTTCATGATGACCGCCCAGACACCATATTTGATGAGCGTCACAAAAGCGAGGGCTTCAAATAACCGCGAACGTCGATTGAAAATCCAAAGGAAAACGATGATTGTAAAAAAGAATGATGCTGTCGGGCTGTCGGGAATAAACGGATAGTAATACCATTTCGACTGCGCCAGTTGCGGTTGATACCAATAATAACCATACAGGGTACCCGCGAGATTGATTAACGCGAGTGGCCACAAAACAGCTTTATGCGTCAAAATGTGTAAAAAGGGCATCTGACTTCACCTCATGATAGACAAAAACCGGAGGAAAATTCCCCCGGTTGTCATCTTATTTATTGTTTTCTCCGCCTTCACCGTATGAAGCGATGAATTTGGCGAGTTCTTTACGGTCTGCATCTGAACCTTTGTACTGTCCAGCAGGCATCGATCCGACCCCTTTGTCTGCAATCTCATAAATTTCTTCTTCTGTCTTTTTCGTACCGACGAGGGCCGGAGCTGCTGCTCCACCTTCAAGGTTTTTCCCGTGACAGTTGACACATGATTGGTTCGAGTAAATCTCAAACCCTTTTGCTGCTGTATCGATTTCAGGCCCTTCGTTCATCGTCAACTCACCTTGTTTATGGATTGTATCCCAGTGCGTTGTTTGAACAGATTCCCAAGTCAAGAAAATGATTGAGACAATTCCGAGTAACATCATGCTGACTGCAACCGGACGTTTCGCTGGGCGACGCTCAATGCCTTGATCTAACCATGGTGCTACGAGTAATGCCGTAAAGGCAAGACCCGGAAGGATGACAGTCCCCATCAAGATGTATGGACCGGCAGCAAATTGATATTTCAAGAGCTGATAGAGGAATAGGAAGTACCAGTCCGGAAGTGGAATGTACGACGTATTCGTCGGGTCAGCAATGTTTTGAAGTGGTGCCGCTTCAACGATTGTCAATGTCATGAAGCCAATCAAGAAGACCGCTCCAACCATCCATTCGCGAAGTAAGAAGTTTGGCCAGAACGCTTCCGTCCGACCTGGATACTCTGAATAATCTTTTGACTTATTCGGCATCCGGTTGTTGATCGACACCCGTGAATCGGTGACGAATTTCATTCCTTTACCACGATGCATCGTGTTCTCCCCCTTTTAGTTGTCTAAAGTAATTGTCGGTTTAAAGTGGTCCAGAGATCCCTTGTTTGCGGATCATCATGAAGTGGGCCCCGAGCAAGACGAACAATGCTGCAGGAAGGAAGAAGACGTGAATCGCAAAGAATCGAGCAATTGTACTCGCTCCGACGATTTCTCCACCCGCAAGGAGTGTTTTCGCGATACCACCGATGACTGGAATACTCTCAGCAATCTGAATGGTAACTTTCGTCGCGAATAAGGCTTTCATGTCCCATGGCAACAGATATCCTGTCAGACCAAGCGCTAAGACAACGAAGAACAACAGAACGCCGACGACCCAGTTCAATTCACGTGGTTTTTTGTAAGAACCTGTGAAGAAGACGCGTAATGTATGTAAGAACAACATTACGATAACAACGGATGCGCCCCAGTGGTGCATACCACGAACGATTTGACCGTGGGCGACTTCATTTTGAAGATAATAAACAGACGCGTGTGCGTTGATGATATCTGGTACATAATACATCGTCAAAAACATTCCCGAAAGAATCTGAATGACAATCGTAAAGAATGTCAGCCCGCCAAAACAATAAACGAATGCTGAAAAGTTATGCGCCGGGTTAACGTGTTCTGGTACTTCATGATCGGCGATATCTCGCCACAGCGGAGTAATATCTACCCGCTCATCGATCCAATCATAGATTTTTTGCATCATCGCTTACGCACCTCTTTCGACTGGTTTACCTAGATAGAGGAAACCATCTTTCTCTTGCATTTCATATCCGTCAAGCGGTTTCGTCGGAGGCGTTCCTGGAACGTTAACGCCATCTTTCGTATACCGACCGAAGTGACATGGGCAATAGAATTGTTCTGGGTGCGTTGGATCAGATCCAAAACTTACTTGACAACCCAAGTGTTTACAAATCGGTGATAATGCTAAAATCTCACCTTTATCGTTTTTAAACACCCAAGCAGACAACGTTTCTTCAAACTCATACCACGCATCCTGTGTTTGTTTCTTAAAGTCGACCCGTTTTGGTTCTGTCGTGATGTCCGACAACTTCATTACTTTTACTTTATCGCCTGCTCCTGATTTTTTCAGGACTGGATCAACTGCGAAGTTGACCATCGGCATGACCATCGTCGCCGCCATAAAGCCGCCGACTCCCGTCAATGTATACGTCAAGAACTGACGACGTGTTACGTTAGACCCGTTTTGAGCCATCTCGATCCCCCCTCGTGATGTACACTGTGCCCCAAGACCACGGTACTTCACACAAATTTCTCACATGGTAATAGTATCTTAATAAAATCATTGCGTCAACCGCTTCATAGCGCGGTCCAACGGTTTCCTAGCTGCTCGAGGACTTGCCTGACAAAATTCCCGACCATCTGACCTTGTTGATCGCGACTCATCGTCTCAAGCGATAAACGCGGGACATAAATCATGTCCTCGACCGATGTCTCTTTCCACCGTAAATCGGCGGTAATGAACGTCACAAATCGAAATTGTTCAGAAGACGCTGCTTGCTCCCAACTGCTGAGCTGTTCAATGGATGGATCACCGATATAGGTCATCGGTGGTACGAGCATCGCCCGACCGGACAATTGTCGTTCAACTTCCGTCGCCACCGTCATCGTCATATCTGCACATTCTGCAAAAGCATGCATCGCTTCGTCAAATCCGACAGGTATCAATGGGACAATCAACGTATCGATATACGCTTGTTCGTTTCTCGTCCTTTGAACATCGGATGGTTTGAAACGCAAGTCATTTCCCCCTTTCCTGTTCACTTACAATTCGTCACATTTAATGTATCATATCCGCTTTTGTTACTGCTTCCTTAATGTGAACGTTTTATGAAATTACCTACGATTTTTCTTCATATTTTGCCCTTACTTTCACTTTCCGAAAAAAAGCCCCCTCCTGTTGAACAGGAGGGGCACTGCCATCATGGTTCCACTTTTAGACTTACAACTGGCTACGAATCACTCGCAACTCGTCCGAAAGAGATTGGAAACGATTTTTATCCCGCGCATCCAGTGCTTCATCAATCAGTCGGACAAGACGTTCTTCCTCTTGGCGATTGACGGTCGCAGCAATAAAATTCATCGCCGCGTCTGCCAATTTGGGTTCAACGGCCACTTCTGGTCGAAATGGATTTTCTTCTAACAACGAAAGATACTCATCATCCATCATCATGCCTTGAAAGTTCAATTCGATATAAAGCGGTTCATTCGTTAACCGGATATCATGATACGCTTTTTCGGGGTCCGTTGTTTTGACTTCCCCTTTTTTAAACAGAAAAGGGTCCGCGTCAAATCCATATGTCGTAATGATCATCGCCTTCGGGGCAAACATGGCATTTTGAACAAAATGAACTTGATCAAGCTTCTCTTCATTACGAAGCCAATAATCAATGATCCATTTTGATTCCCGACGTTTCAACGTATAATAGGTCAAGATGCGGCGCAAGAAACGCTGCTTTCTCTCTGTCATCTTAATCCTACTCCCTTCTCCAGTGAAGTCATCCATCCATTCGTTCGACATAGTCGACTAAGTCTGCGTCTTCCGGCGTTAGACTTGCCGCACGTCGTAATAAGGAGTTCCCCTCTTCACGACGGCCTTCCTCGACTAATGCATAACCATACTCCTTTAAGAATAAAGCATCATCCGCAAAAGCAGACTCGACTTGTGCATATTTTTCCATCGCTCGTGTATACTCTTCTAACGCATACAAGGAACGGGCACGGTACCATGTCAGGATCGGGGCTGTGACATGTTCTTCGATCGCCGAGATCGTCTCGAGCGTCGCCTCGTGATCTTCATCTTCAGCAAGCAGGGCAAGTAGCCGTTCTGCTGCCACAAGCGACTCTGGATTGAGGGCAAGTGCTTCACGTAAGGCTTTGACACTCCCTTCCCGGTCACCGAGTTTCAGTAGGAATAGTGCTTCCATCGTCCGTAATTCATCATTGTAGTCATCCCGTTCGATGCCTTGTTTGATGACATTCAAGGCTTCTTTCGTCAAACCAAGTTCCGACTGGCTTTCTGCATAAGGGACATACGCAGATGTATAATCCGGATCTTGGGCAATCAGCTGTTGGAACGTTTCGACTGCTTTTTGATGTTGACCGACTCGGTGGGCCGTCATCGCAAGACCAAATAACGTATGCAAGTCCGAGCGCTCCGCGACGGCCCGTTCATATAACGGGATCGCTTCTTCAAATTCACCAATCATCGCCAGTGACTCCGCATATAATGCATCTAATGGTAATTCTTCACGTAGGACGGGATCTGCCGCAATCTCAGCAAATAAGGGCACGGCCTGATCAAACGCACCGAGTGTCATATACAATTCGGCTAAACCATAGGCAAGCAATGGTTCGTCCGGCGCAAGCGTCCGGGCTTCCTTAAGTTTAGCAAGTGCCACTTCGTCTAACCCTTGCGACTGGTACAAATCAGCTAACAAGACCAATGTCCGTGGTCCGTTTTCGATGTCGCTCGTATCCACTTGCTCAAGGACCGTGATGGCCTCTTCCTCACGGTCGAGATCGATGTAACATTCAGCGAGCAGTAACGCAACCCCTGCATTTCCCGAATAATCGACATAGAGTGGTGCTAATAAATCAACTGCACGATCTGATAGACCAAGCTCGATATAGAGATCGGCTACTGCCAAACGGTCTTCATCCGTACCCGTTTTTTCAAGTTGTTCGAGCGCCGCTAACGCTTCTGACGTGTGACCATGTTCAAGGCTTTCGACTATCTGTTTTAATAGGTCTTCGTTCAAGGCAAACACCTCACTTTCTTCTATTTCACTGTTCCTGTCGAACTTATCGGTTCGCCTGCTGTAGTGTCTTTAAATCATCATAGAACGTTGGGTAACTGACTTCAACTACTTCATTTCCGAGCACTTGAATTTCCGGTTGTAACGTCGAGGCAATCGTCAACATCATCGCCAACCGGTGGTCACCGGCGCTGTCGACCGTCGCACCGATCAGAGGCGTCGGTCCATCAATGATCATCCCGTCTGCCGTCGCTTCGATTCGGGCCCCGATTTTTTTTAAGGCCGACACGACCGTCTCGATCCGATCCGTTTCCTTGACTCGTAATTCCGCCGCATCCCGGATGATCGTTTTTCCATCCGCTTGTGTCGCGAGTAAGGCGAGCAACGGAATTTCGTCGATCAATGACGGAATCTGTTCCCCTTCAATTGAAATGGCTTGTAGCGATGTTGTCGTCAGTGTCACGTCTGCCGTCTCTTCTCCCGTCGACTCTTGACGATTCGTGATTTCAACACTTGCCCCCATTTGACGTAAGACTTGTAAAAAACCGATTCGGGTCGGATTCATTAACACGTGTTCAGTCGTGATGGCACTGTCTTGTCCAAGGACTGCCGCTGTCCACCAGAACGCTGCCGATGATGGGTCGCCTGGAATGTCAATCGTCGTTGCCTGCAGACGAATCGGTCCCTGCAAGCGAATCCGTCGTCCTCGTTCCTGCTCTTGAATCGTCACCTCAGCACCAAACTTCGGCAACATCCGCTCCGTATGATCACGCGAGAGAACCGGTTCAATGACCGTCGTCTCGCCCGTCGCAAACAAACCGGCGAGCAGCACCGCACTTTTCACTTGTGCACTAGCGACCGGTAAAGTGTACGTCGTCCCAACAAGGCGACGTCCCTCTATCGTTAACGGGGCGTACGTTCCGTCAATCTTTGCTCCAAGTGTCGTGAGCGGGACGGTGACGCGGTCCATCGGTCGTTTTTGCAGGGAGTCATCCCCCGTCAAGATATAACTTTCCTGTCCACCAGCTAAGATGCCGCTTAATAACCGTATCGTCGTTCCTGAATTTCCGCAATCAATCGCCGCGGCATGTAAATGGTCCGTTCCAGTGATGTGAATTCCATCACTCGTCCGCTCGACCTGAGCACCTAGCGCCTCGACCGCAGCAAGTGATGCTAGGCAATCGGCGCCAAGCAGTGCATTGGAAATCACTGTCGTGCCGTCCGCAATTCCTCCCATCAAAAAAGCGCGATGGGTCATCGATTTATCTCCGGGTACTCGTACTGTTCCTCTTAATCCCACTGTAAACACCTCACCGTTTGATCATATGCCTTACGTAGACGGTCTTCATCAACCTCTTCTAATTTGAATTCACCTTGTCGTTGTACTACAAAACGGATCGACGCATTGTTTTTTTTATCCCGTCTCATCAAATCCAAGTAGACCTGAAAGGCCTGGCGTTCTGGCAATGTCACGCCTAATCGTTTAATCAAGCTAACAACCCGCTTCGCTTGGTCCAGATTTCCTTCTACAAAAGAAACGAACACCAAACCGATCCCGACGGCTTCCCCATGTGATAAACCAGGACTCACGTACTCGACGGCGTGACCAAACGTATGTCCATAATTCAAAAAAGCCCGGACACCACTTTCCCATTCGTCCTGTTCGACGATCCGTTGTTTAACCGCAATCCCCGCTGCAATCGAGTCAGCTAACGGCAATTGTTTTACACCTGCCAAATCAAGTTCCAATAAATCGTGAGCAAACGTCGGCCGTGCGAGTAGACCGTGTTTTAGCAATTCAAAAAAACCGCTTCTCCATTCGCGGTCAGATAAGGTACGTAAAAAAGTTATATCATATAAGACGGCAGATGGTTGATAAAACGCTCCTACTAGGTTCTTACCCCAACGTAAGTTTAATCCAACCTTTCCGCCGACACTTGAATCGTGGGCAAGCAACGTCGTCGGGATTTGGATGAACGGTACCCCTCGCAAAAACGTCGCGGCGACAAAACCGGCTAAATCACCAATCATCCCTCCTCCGACAGCAAGCACCACCGTTTTCCGCGTCGCGCCTTTCTCAATGCCGTCTTCTAATACCCTTTGATAGACGGCGAGTGACTTACTCGCTTCTCCTGGTTCTACTCGACTGATCAGCTGCTTCTTGTTGAAACAGTGATCGAGTTGTGCACATACCGTCGCTAAATGGAGCGCAGCGACCGTCTGATCAGTAATGATCCAAAACTGGTCCGCTTGTTGTGCTTCCGGTACTTCTACAAGCCGTTTCACTGCGTCCGGTTCAATGTAGACGGTATAGGGACGACTCGCCTGAATCTGGAGTTGCGTCAAAAGAGACGCACCTCCTCCTTGTACGCAGCAACACTATCTTTCAGACGATCGAGCGTCGAACTCCCGAACATCTCTAGAATC
Source organism: Exiguobacterium sp. s128 (assembly GCF_018618815.1). Lineage (NCBI taxonomy): Bacteria > Bacillati > Bacillota > Bacilli > Caryophanales > Exiguobacterium > Exiguobacterium sp. s128. The sequence continues at coordinate 22,584 of NZ_JACSMT010000019.1, forward strand.
GACGCCGCCACTTCAAAGGCGACGACCGCCTCGATGACGACGGAAGCGGCTGGAACCGCACAGGCATCGCTTCGTTCAATCTGTGCGACGAACGGTTCTTTTGTTTCAATGTCGACGGACTGTAACGGACGATACAAGGTCGGAATCGGTTTCATCGCCACTTGAACGCGGATCGGCATTCCGGTCGACATGCCCCCTTCGATCCCACCGAGGTGATTCGTTTTACGGTAGTAACCGGTCTCATCATGTAAGATTTCGTCTTGTACCGTACTGCCTTTCCGGCGCGCAAGATCAAATCCATCTCCAAAGCCAACTGCCTTCATCGCGTTGACACTGATGACCGCACGCGCAATCCGGCTATCTAACTTCGTCTCATTTTGTGTAAAGGAACCAATCCCGGGAACAAGCCCCGTCACGACGGCTTCGATTTCCCCCCCCAGTGTATCCCCATCTTGTTTCGCTTGATCGATGGCCCGCATCATTTTTTCTGACGCCACTTCATCTGCACAACGCACAAGAGAGGTTTCGATCGTCTCGCGGTGTTCCATCGGATTCACACGAGCGGCATCTACACCACCGATTGAGCGGACATGTGAGAAGATATCCACACCGAGTTGCGCGAGCAATTGTTTCGCGATCGCACCCACGGCAACGCGGGCCGCCGTCTCTCGAGCAGACGACCGTTCCAGGACGTCACGCAAGTCCCGGTGACCATACTTCAACCCCCCAACTAAATCGGCATGCCCCGGTCGTGGACGGGTCAGTGTACGAGGGCGTTCTAGTTCTTCTTCCAACGGTTCAGCCTGCATGACTTGCGTCCAGTGCGTATGATCCTTGTTTTCGATGAACAGGCTGATCGGTGCGCCTGTCGTATAGCCATGACGAATTCCACCGCGGACATCGACCGCATCTTGTTCGATCTGCATCCGTCGTCCGCGCCCGTATCCACCTTGGCGCCGTTTCATCTCTTGTTGTATTTGTTCGAAATCGATTGTTAAACCAGAAGGGACACCTTCGATGATGACGGATAAGCCTTTACCATGTGATTCTCCTGCAGTCATATAACGCATATGTTCCATCCCTTCGTCCTGTTAAATTTTTTCGTAGAAAAAGCTTTGTTTCATTTTAAGACCAAATCGTTCCGGTTGAAAGATTTGTTCTGTTCCACCAACAAACAAAATCCCGCCCGGCTTCAACGCTTGGACAAAGGAGCGGTATACATGGGCTTTCGCTTCTTCCGTAAAATAAATCAAGACATTCCGGCAAATGATCAAATCAAAGCCACTATCATAACGATCACCTAACAAGTTATGTTTACTAAAACGCACGAGTCGTTTGATCTCAGGAACAACTTCGAATTGTTGTTCTTGTTCGATGAAGTAGCGTTTTTTTCTGGCTTCTTCGACTTCGTTTAAAGCAGATGCCCCGTACCGTCCTTGTTTCGCTTTTTCCAGTACAAGATCGTCCAAGTCCGTCGCCTGGATCGTAAACTGCGCCGGATCCATCTTTTCATTTAAAATCATCGCGAGCGAATACGGTTCTTCACCTGTCGAGCAGGCGGCACTCCACGTTCGAATCCGACCGTGTGCGCGTGCTTGCAGGACAGGTAAGATATCTTGCTCTAACTGTTGCCAACGAATCGGATTCCGGAAAAACTCACTGACGTTGATGGTCATCCGATCCAAAAACTCTTCGTACAAGTTCGTATCTTTCTCCATCGCTTGCATGTAAGAAGCAAATGTACTATGTCCTTTTTTATCGCGTAATGCTGTTAATCGTCGTTTCATCTGTGCTTCTTTATATTGTCCTAAATCAATTCCCGATTTTTTTAAGAAACGTTGGATAAAAAGCTCATAGTCCTGCATAATCCACCTCACAAATCCTCTCTCTGTTTAGGGCGACTTCACAGTAGACCCCAATCTTATTTTCTATTTTAGCATAAAGCCATTTCCTTTCCAAAAAACAAAAAAAACGATTGAGCAACTGCTCAATCGTCTTGCCGGTATCATACGTTTAAAGGTTGTCCTTGAAACCAGAGGCTCAGTTCGCGCTCCGCACTTTCGACGCTATCTGAACCATGAATGACGTTTTCACTCATCGTGTTTGCAAAATCACCCCGAATGGTTCCAGGTAACGCTTCCGTTGGTTTCGTTTTGCCAATCATCATCCGTGAAACCGTCACAACATCCGTTCCTTCGACACGAAGGGCGACGACTGGACCAGATGTCAAGAAAGTGACCAACTCTCCGAAAAATGGTTTTTCTGCATGTTCCGCATAATGCGCTTGTGCTAATTCTTCTGTCGCCTGCATCATTTTCATCTCACGAATCACAAATCCCTTTCGTTCGATCCGAGCGATGATTTCCCCGATTAATCCCCGTTCGACGCCATCTGGTTTTACCATTAAAAACGTTTGCTCCATTACTAGTTCCCCCTATGAAATACGAATAAAAAAGCGCTTACATAATGAGTTTACTGTGTAATTGAAGTGGCGGCAAGAAATTTTTTACAATTTTCAGCCTTTTCGTTTCCCGACATAACGGGCAACCTCTTCTAGCGACCGTTTGGCTGAAGATTTCGGAAGGTGATTCAACCGTTGAATCGCGCGTCGGATATACAAGTCAACGGTTTGTTGCGTCCGTTCCAGCGCATCTGAATGTTGCAGCCGCTCCAGTAATGGAGCAACTTCTTGATGGGTTGGCATCGAACGAATTTTTTGTAGTTCTTGAAAAAACGCCGGATCTTCTGATGCATAAAAAACAGGTAACGTTTTGTGACCGTGCCGTAAATCTTCTGCAACCGGCTTTCCTAGTTCGGTCCGCTTGGCTGTAAAATCCAGTAAGTCATCTGCAATTTGAAAAGCTAGACCGATGTCTCGCCCGAATTGCCGCAACGCCTTTGTATCTTCCGCAGAACAGTTGGCTACAATCGCCCCAAGATGACAGCTTGCTTCAATCAGAATCGCCGTTTTCCGCTCAATTCGTTTGATGTATCGTTTGATGGATTGTTCCCAATCATACTGATCATAAATCTGTTCGATTTCGCCTTCACAGATTTCACGCATCGCATGGACCATTACTTGAACGAGTTCCGGTTTCCCGACTTCTCCAATCAATTTGACAGCCTCACCAAACAAAAAGTTTCCAGAATAAAGGGCTACTTCTTCATCAAAGTGTTGCATGACGGTTGGTTTGCCGCGTCTAAGTTCTGCATCATCGATCACATCATCATGCACGAGCGATGCCATATGAATCAACTCTAGGCTTGCTGCGACTCGAACGAGTTCATCTCGATCCGCCTGCCCGAACTTCGAAGCCAATAAGACGAATGCTGGTCGAATCCGTTTCCCACCGGCTTGAAGTAATTGCTGGCCTGCCGCATCGATCGTCGGATCATCCGACGCAATATGACTGACTAAAAATTGATCGACTAGATTCACTTCTTTTGTTACATCTCGGTAAATTGAGTGCAGTGACATGTCACCACTTCTTTCCGAGGTGCATCGCAGCCGCCCCACCTGCAAATGCTTTGACTTCAACCTGCATAAAACCGGCCTGTTCAAACAGCTGTTTTAATTCGACACGGTCTAAGAAAACTTCCGTCGACTCTTGAAGCCAGTTGTATTGATCGTAAGACTTCGCAAACAGACGACCGACTTGCGGCATGATTTTACCGAAATAAAGCGAATAGGCTTCTTTGAACAACGGTGCCGTCGGCTGACTTGTCTCCAAGCAAACAACGGTTCCACCTGGTTTTAACACCCGGTGCATTTCTTGAATGACTTGAAGATAATCAGGCACGTTCCGTAAACCAAACCCGATTGTCACGTAATCAAAGGAATGATCTCCAAAAGGAAGCTCCATCGCATTCCCATGTAACAATTCGACGTTTTTCATGCCTAACGCTTCTACTTTTTCGACGCCTACCTTTAACATATTCTCGGAGAAATCAAGTCCTTTGATGACACCAGTCGGTCCTGCTGCTTTAGCGAGTTGGATTGTCCAATCGGCAGTTCCGCAACATAGATCAAGACACTTCGCACCTGGGAACACATTCATCCGGCGCATCGTCTCTTTTCTCCATACTTTATGCAGGCGAAAACTGATGATCGAGTTCATTTGATCATAATTCGTTGAAATCGACTGAAATACTTCGTATACTTTTTTCTCTTTTTCTTGTGTCTGCACGCAGTTCACCCTTTCAAAGATATTACGCTACTGCCATCTGTTCTAAATGTGATAATAGTAGTTGTTGAGCCCTTGGTTTTAATGCTAATGCCCGCTGGCGAATCAATCGTTGGCCGTGTTCCGTTAACCAGTCTCTCCCGCTGATCGTCGCCAAACCTTGAACAAGTCCAAATTCTGCCGTCAACCAAAGCAAGACATATTCTTCGGTCGAGGCATAGTTTTCCTCATGAAGGGCACATTTCGCTTCATTGACACGCTGGACCGTCCGTCCGAGTGAAACCAGTGCAGTTTGAGGAAGGGATGCTAACTCCTCAAAAAAGTAACTCGAGAACAGATCACCTGCTAGGACAAGCAATTGTCGTTCTTTGGAGCCTCTTTTCGTTTCCCCTACACGTTCATGTAACAACAAGGCGACTTGCGCATGGTGGACGCCTTTGACAAGCGCTTGCCAGGCCAACGTCTCATTCTGGGCTACATCGATCAACCAACTGATCTGTTCACGATTGATGGAAGGGAAATCCACATGTTGAGCCAGTTGTGTTGTTTGTTTCGTAGTGAGTGCAGTGATCATTTCTTCCACGAGCAGCTCTTGATGATTCATGCTTTTACCCCCCGATCTCCAGTGCCATCTCGTTGATGGATGTTCTTCTTTTTTAATATACCATAATCAATGCGTTTTCTCGTCTCTCAATGTCCACAAAAAAAGCCGTCCGAGGAATTCCCCGAACGACTATGTAACCGAATTACTTCACCGCATCTTTCAATGCTTTACCTGGTTTGAAAGCAGGTACTTTGCTTGCTGGAATTTCGATATCTTCTTTTGTACGTGGGTTGCGACCTTTACGAGCTGCGCGTTCACGGACTTCGAAGTTACCAAAGCCAATCAATTGGACTTTTTCTCCAGACTGAAGTGTCTCAGTAATCGATTCGAATGTTGATTCGACAACTTTCGTCACGTCTTTTTTAGTTAGACCTGATTTTTCGACGACTGCTTGAATGAGTTCAGTTTTGTTCATTACGTTCACCCCCTCCCAATCACTTCTTCGAGGCTAATCATACCTTATAAACGTTGATATTACAACATTTTCATAAGAATCCCCATCAATTTTCTGATTCTTCGATCGATTCTTCAGAAAACACAGGTTCGCCTTTTTCGTTAATGGTATAACTTTGAGAGTATGCAGGAACAAAAGGTTGCTCATCATAAAGTAAATGACGAATATCTTGACCTACTTTCGGCTTTTTCTTCGCAGTTTCAACCGCTTTTTCTAATTCAGGCAAATAGTTGATGAACAGTTGGCCTTGCCCATCGACGTAAATCGATAGTTGCTCATCAGAATACGGGCTTGGTATTTTGGGTTCTTCTTTGATGAACAATTTTTTATAATCAAGTGTAAACTGATTTTTTCCAATTGATCCTTTAAATGGATATTTTTCGTTTTTCTTACGGTACGTGTCAATCCGGACCTGCAGTTTTTGAAGTTCTTCAGCTACAAGCAAATCCATGAGTTTGACAGTCGGTTTTGTATCGACATCCACTAATAAATAAATGAACGTTCCGCCTCCTTCAAAACTGTTTGGTGGCGGATCACTCATATAGCGAGGAATGAGTCGACCGAGTTCGATCTGATATCGTTCCATCAAAGGGGTATTTGCCTCTCGTGTTTTGATCGGCAACACACCTGTATCTTTTTGGTACGCTTCCACCACTTCTTGGACCGTCCGGATTTGTTCCGGATACGGGACACGATTGGACGGTTTTTGGCTATCTGGAAATAAACAACCAGACAGTAACATCACCGGGATGAGCATCAAGACAATCGCTATTTTTTTCATGCGCTTGGTCCTGCCATAACGATAAAGACCATGATGATTGATGCGATGATAAAACATAGGACCGCGACCGTCGACATCAGAAACTGCCAAAAACCAGTCAACTTCGTCCGGCTGATCGTGACCAGTAAGACACTGATCGCAAATAGACCGATACCGGCAAATGAAATCCACATTTTTAATAAACCTGGACTCAAGGTTTCCACCCCACTCCGTTAATCTTTCATCGTAAACAGATGTTCAATCTCATTTTTTTGTGGACGACGCATCAATTTCTGTACTTCTTCTGCCGGAGTATGTCCGTCAAACAAGACATGATAAAGTGCTGTCGTAATCGGTAGCTCACACTGTTTCGTTTCTGCTAAGTCATAGGCTGCCTGTGTCGCACGGACACCTTCAACGACCATCCCCATGTTTTCAAGGACGGTTTCGAGTTTTTCCCCACGACCAATCGCATTTCCCGCCCGCCAGTTTCGACTATGGACAGAGGTACACGTGACAATCAAGTCACCCATTCCAGTCAGACCGGTGAACGTCATCGGATTGGCACCAAATAATGTGCCCAGTCGGGCGATTTCCACCATACCACGTGTAATCAACGCGGCTTTCGCATTATCACCGTATCCAAGACCATCTGCCATTCCTGCCGCTAAGGCAATGATGTTTTTAAAGGCACCACCGAGTTCTGCTCCGATGATATCCGCATTCAAATACACACGGAAATTTTCATTCATGAACAATTCCTGTACACGTCCGGCTTCTTCCATGTCCGTCGAAGCAACAGTGACAGTCGTCGGTTTTCGTAATGCCACTTCCTCCGCATGCGAAGGACCGGTCAACACACAGATTGCCGAACGTTTTGATGGATCAATTTCTTGTTCCATCAACTCAGACAACCGTAAATGGGTTTTCGGTTCAATTCCTTTTGAGGCATGGATCAGTACGACGGGATCCGTCAATAAGGCGTTTAACTGACGTGATACAGAACGGATCGCAGAAGACGGTGTCACAACTAAAATATGCGAGACACCTGTCACTGCTTCTTTTAAAACCGTTGTTGCCCGAAGTGATTGTGGCAATGTCACACCCGGTAAGAACTGCGTATTTTCATGATTTTGATTAATGGCATCAACATTTTTTTGATCCCGGCCATACAGGACGACCTCATGACCGTTATCTGCTAAAACGAGCGAAAGAGCAGTTCCCCAACTCCCGGCTCCAATGACTGCGATTTTTTTCATCATGATTCACCTTGTCCTTATTGTTTTTGACGTGCCAGAATCCGAATCGGTGTTCCTGTAAAATCAAAGGCTTCGCGAATTCGGTTATCTAGATACCGTTTATACGAGAAGTGTAACAATTCAGGATCATTGACGAACAAGACGAACGTCGGCGGACGTGAAGCTACTTGCGTCACATAGTTGATGCGAAGACGAACCCCTTTATCGGTTGGTGCTGGGTTCATCGCGACAGCATCGACGATGACATCGTTTAAGACGCTTGTCTGAATGCGCTGCGCATGACTTTTGGCTGCTTGTTTGATGACGGGAAGTAATGTTTGCAAGCGACGTTTTGTTTTCGCTGAAACAAAAACGATTGGTGCATAATCAAGGAAACGAAACTCTTCGCGAATTTCCTCTTCCATTTTTTTCATCGTCTTGTCATCTTTTTCGACGGCATCCCATTTATTAACGACGATCACGATGGCACGACCCGCTTCATGGGCATAACCGGCAACTTTCTTATCTTGCTCGATGATTCCTTCTTCACCATCTAAGACGACACAAACGACGTCTGCCCGTTCGATGGCTTTTTGCGCACGCATCACGCTGAATCGTTCTGTTGATTCATAGACTTTTCCGCGTTTACGCATACCTGCCGTATCAATGATGACGTATTCTTGCTCATCACGTGAGAACGGTGTATCAATCGCATCACGTGTCGTACCTGCGACACTTGAGACGATGACGCGCTCTTCACCGAGGATGGAATTCGTCATACTCGATTTCCCGACGTTCGGGCGTCCGACCAACGCGAACTTGATCGTATTTTCATCGTATTCGATTTCTTCTTTATCCGGTGCAAGCTCAAGTACACGATCGAGCATATCGCCGAGTCCTAGACCATGTGTCCCGGAAATCGGATATAAATCGCCGAATCCTAATGAGTAGAACTCATACATTAAATCACGCATCTCAAAGTTATCGACTTTGTTGACCGCGATGACGACTGGTTTATTCGAACGGAATAACATGTTAGCGACTTCTTCATCAGCTGATGTAATCCCTTCGCGTCCATTCACCATAAAAATAATCACATCTGCTTCATCAATGGCGAGCTCCGCCTGATGACGCATCATTTGAAGTAGGGGCTCATCCCCGACTTCGATTCCACCTGTATCAATCAAATGAAAATGACGATTCAGCCATTCTCCAGTTCCGTATATACGGTCGCGGGTAACGCCTGGCTTGTCTTCTACGATCGAAACCCGATCTCCAATCACCCGGTTAAAAATCGTCGACTTTCCGATATTTGGGCGACCTACGATCGCCACTACTGGAATTGCCATCCCAACACCTTCTTTCTCTTCTCTCGCTTCATAGCCGTTCTATTGTATCAAATCAAGCGGTTTTATACCATATCAATCCGTAACATAAAAAAAGTGGACACAATTTGTGTCCACTTCCATTCACTTATTCTTTTGAATCCGACTCTTTGTCCGACAGATCCGCTACCGAAAATCCTTCATTTTGATCCGTGTACTGCGAATAATCATCCTCTTCCGATTCTTCTTGCTCCAAAACACGTGTCGAAAGAGAAATCTTATGTTCTGCTAAGTGCACTTCGAGAACCTTCGCCTCAATTTCTTGACCTTCTTCGAGTACTTCTGACGGCGAGCCGATATGCCGATTCGCGATTTGAGAAATGTGCAATAACCCTTCAACTTGTGGTGCTAATTCGACAAAAGCTCCGAATTGTACGATTCGCCGGACGCGTCCTTTGACGATATCACCGGCTTCGATCTTCCCTTCCATTTGTTTCCACGGACCGGGTTGTGTTTCCTTGATCGATAACTTGACTTTTTCTGTATCTCGATCGACACCTAATACTTTCACGTCGATCTTTTGCCCTTCTGTCACGATGTCAGACGGACGTTCGACCCGATGATGCGCCATTTCCGAAATATGAACCAGTCCATCGACACCGCCGATGTCAACGAAAGCACCAAAATCAGTTAAACGCTGGACTGTTCCCTCTAAGATTTGACCCACTTCAAGCTGTTCGAGTGTTTCTTTTTTCTTCGCATTCAGTTCACCTTCAACTACGGCTTTATGCGAAAGGATCACACGGTTTTTTTCTTGGTCCAACTCGACGACTTTCACCTCAATCGAACGACCGATATAATCAGAGAAATCTTCGACGTAATGCCGTTCAACCAGTGATGCAGGAATGAATCCACGAACGCCGATATCGACGACGAGTCCACCTTTGACGATGTCTTTGACGACAACTTCAAAGATTTCACCCGATTCGTACTTCGCTTCGACTTTCCCCCATGCCTGTAAGGCATCGACTTCACGTTTTGAGACTACGACTTCCTCATCTGTAATTTTCTTCACTTTTACTTGTAGTTCATCACCGACTTTTAAAACCCCTCGAATGTCATCCAAATGGAGACTCGAAACTTCGCTAATCGGCAGGATTGCTTCTGTCTTATATCCGATATCAATGAGTGCTTGCTTGTCTTCAATCTTCACGACCATTCCGGTTACTACCTGGTCCCGATGAATTTCAAAATCAGGCATATCTTTCATTTCTTCGACCATTCCAACACAACCTCCTCACGATGAGTACAAGAAACGTATTAATATACGTTTATCCTTCTTCTAACTTCTTACAATTCTGACTATTTGTCAAGGCATTACGCATGATTGAAGTAGACGGTTTTGATTTCGTCCAAAATCCGCTCCGAAATCGCCTTCGCCGCGCCACGCTGATCTCTTAAATCCGAAATATCGACAGGTTTTCCGACAACAACTCGCATCTGCCGAAACAGGCGATAATCTCCGATGATCGCAATCGGTAAAATCTGTGCCGGTGAACGTAAAGCAAAAAAGCCAACACCTGGTTGTGCAGATGTAAATTCACCAGGCGCAGAACGTGTTCCTTCCGGGAAGATTCCGACCGTCTCATCCGTATTCAACAATTCAATCGTCCGTTTTAACGCTTGTCGGTCGCCTTGTCCACGTCCGACTGGATACGTCCCGGCGGAAATCATGATTTGTTTAAGGACGGGCACACGAAATAACTCCTCTTTCGCCATGTAACGAACCGACCGACTTGTCGGAATCGCACTGACTAAAAAAACCGGGTCCCAGTTCGAACTGTGATTGGCACAGACAAGTAACGATCCTTCTGTCGGAATGTTTTCTTTTCCCGTAACCTTTAAACGAAAAACAGTTTTGGCGATGATCAAGACGATAAACCGTGCTAAACGATAAACAAACTCGTTCCGTTTCATTTGAGGACACCTTCTGCGAGTTCCGTCAGGCGCGCTACGACTTGATCGATGTTCAATTCTGTCGTATCAAGATAAATCGCGTCATCCGCTTGCTTAAGGGGAGAAACCGTTCGTTCACTATCCCGTTTATCGCGTAAGGCGATTTCCGCCTGAAGCGAACTCAAATCGCTGTCGATTCCGCGAGACATGTTTTCTCGATGTCGTCGACTCGCCCGTTCTTCAACCGATGCTGTCAAAAAGACTTTTAATTCTGCATCCGGCAAGACAACTGTTCCGATGTCACGACCGTCCATGACGATACCACCATGTTCTGCGAGTTTACGTTGCGCAATGACGAGTGCAGAACGCACTTCTGCTTGACGCGCAACGAACGACACATTATTCGTCACTTCATTTGTTCGAATCGCTTCTGTGACTTCACGGTCGCCGATGAATACACGTTGTCCCTGATCGCCAGGCGTCAGACGGATATCAAGTGATTGCATCAATTCCCCAAGCACCTGTCCATCTTCTAAATTAAGACCTTGTTCTAATGCAGCGAGCGTGACTGCACGATACATCGCCCCTGTATCGATATAGACATAATCAAGATGTGCCGCCAATTGTTTTGCGATCGTGCTTTTCCCGGCACCCGCAGGTCCGTCTAAGGCAATTTGAATGTTATTCATGAATGATTTCGTTCCTTCCGTGTTCACCATCTCATATGGTGTATAGTATCGACCGTTATCATAGCAAAAATTTGTACTCACGTGAATGGATTCGTTCCCCGTCGAGAATTTTTCATCTGGGTTTGATAACAATGCCGTAAGACAAGTTCACGACTCCGATCATTAATCCGTGTGAATTGAAACGCGAGTTCATAACGCGTTTCTCTCGGGTCGACTCGCACTAACTCGGCTAAGACATCCACCGTATGCGTCGTTCCATCACCCGTCGGCAATAAAAATGTTAGTTCCAGTTCCTCTTTAACCTTAATCGGAATCTGACTCGCGAGTACTAAGATTCCCCCTGCTGATAAATCGAGTGTCACAGAAGTGAACGGTTCAAAGTTGTTTTTATGTGGATGTACGGCTACATCCAGCAATTGTGGTACGCGGACGAACTGCCGCCGCTGAACACGTTGAACCAATTCTTCTTTTGGACGCCTCAACGCATACCGTTGACCACGTAAAGGATCATTTTGACGTTCGACGACTTCCGTCTCAAATCCATAGAGCTTTCCTTTTTCTTTAAAAAAGTAAAAGCCAACTTGTTCGTGATCTGATAGAATGAACGTTTTTAACGTCGCCACTTCACTTGGTGCTTCGATCCAGATCAGTCGATTTGTCACTGCCGTCACTTTCGTCCGCCCTTGACGATCTTCTTGATTCGTTAACATTACTAAGTCCCCAGTTTGTATCATGTCACTCTCTCCCAGTCCGTTCTATTCAATTACTTTTTCTGTTATAACGTTGATTCAAACGGTTAGCACTTCGAATTTGATACAGGCCGACAATCCACAAGATGATCATAAACAAAATCGGCACGAACGAAATACCACCATTTTCCAATATTAACAAATTAAAGATCGTGTGCGCAATCATCGGGACGATGATCGATAAACTCAACCAGCGATATGGATGCGTTGAAAATTTAGCCTTCCCCATAAAAAAACCCATGATGACAGCAAATAAAGCGTGTCCTGAGACCGGCAATAACGCACGGAAAATCATATGTTCCACCGTTCCATTGACCATCAAATATAAAATATTTTCGAGTGTCGCAAATCCTAACGAACAGGCTACCGCATAAATAATCCCATCATAATAATCATTAAAGCGTTGATGGATATAAACCGTATAAAAAACAACAAACCATTTCGCGAACTCTTCAGTCACGGCCGAACGAATCAATTGGATAGACTCCGGTCCTCCGAATTCACTTTGAATGATGTAATCGACGAACATTAAAGGAAATACAAGCAGTATCCCGAAAATAAAACTACGTAGGATGTAACCAACGGGTTCTGATTCATGTTCATGTCGTAAGTAAAAGTATGTCAATAACGCAATTCCTGGGGCAATTCCTGAGAAAACGATTGGCAACACGTCTCCTCCCCCCTTCCTATTCTTTTAGAATAAAGGTTTCTGCAGAAAAAGAAAACCGCACCCGTTGTATCTCTTCAAAAAAAGGATACAATGTTAATGAAAAAGACAGGAAAGAAGGTGAACGTTGTCTGTTACTCAACGACAACACGTATATGAAAAAACTACTTTTGATTCATACCGGAGGAACCATTGCGATGGCTCAAAATCACTCCGGCCATGTTTTACCAAACGATATTAATCCACTTGATGCCTCATTACCACGTGCGACGGATATCGCCGACATCACGACACGCCACTTTGCCAATCTACCGTCTCCGCACATCACACCGGATATCATGTTACGACTTGCTCACTTCATCAAGGAAGAACTCCAGTCCGGGTATGACGGTGTCGTCATTACACACGGAACGGATACCTTGGAGGAAACGGCGTATTTTCTTCAGCTGACGATCGGTGCACCGATTCCGATTGTTCTGACCGGAGCGATGCGGTCGTCGAACGAAGTCGGCTCAGATGGTGAATTCAACTTGATTACGGCTTTGCGCGTTGCTGTCAGTGATGCCGCCAAGGGCAAAGGTGTACTCGTTGTCTTCAACGGAGAAATCCACTCTGCTTTCAACGTCACGAAAACCCATACGTCTTCTGTCGACACCTTTAAATCCGTCCACTTCGGAAACTTAGGCATGGTCACAAAAGACCACGTGTACTTATTTAATACACCACTTCTAAAACCAACGCATATGGTCAGAGAATTAAGCAAACGAGTCGCTGTCTTAAAGGTATATGCGGGAATGGAGCCTGATTTACTGCTCGCTGTTGGTGAACTCGGGTACGATGGTCTTGTCTTAGAAGTACTGGGTCAAGGAAATGTCCCACCTGGGTTAGTCGAAGCGATTCGGACACTGACCGAACAAATGCCAATTGTCATTGTCAGCCGCTGCTTTAATGGAATCGTCCAAGATGTCTATGGTTATGTAGGGGGCGGACAACAACTTAAAGAACTTGGATTAATTTTCTCAAACGGACTAAACTCACAAAAAGCACGCCTCAAGTTAATGATCGAGTTAGAAATCGAAGCCACCCATCAAGATCTCGAACACTCTTTTCAAGTAGAATAAATCTCGTTCGTTATCCTATCCACATGAAAAAGGAGCAACATCCGGATCGACTGGATGTTGCTCCTTTTTTGTAGTTACGGACGTGCCGTCATGCGTTCAAGGCGACCGACTAAATTCGTCGCGATCAGCTCTCCGTGGAACCGACCATTTTCGATAAAGATTTTGTTGGCATCGTATCCTGCTGCAACGACTCCCGCAATATAGATACCTGTAACATTCGACTCCATCGTCTCTTCGTCATAGGTCGGAATCCCGGTCTCCGGATCAAGGGCGACCCCTGCATCGGCAAACAATCCGATATCTGGTGTATAGCCTGTCATCGCAAATACGAAATCTGCGGGTACAGCTACAGATTTTCCATCGACCGAATAAACGACATCTGTCGGTGTAATCTCTTTGATCGTCGCATCAAAAATCATCTTTACTTTTTCTGCCCGCACGAGTGATTCGAAGTTCGGAAGCACCCATGGCTTAATCGAAGGACTATAATTCGCGCCTCGATAAAGCATCGTCACACGGGCACCGGCTTTTTCTAGCTCGATCGCTGCATCGACGCTGGAATTTTTCCCACCGATCACAACGACGTCCTGTCCATAAAATGGATGTCCTTCTTTGAAGTAATGGAAGACGTGTGGCAAGTCTTCCCCTGGGACATCCATCTTATTCGGTAGCCCATAGTAGCCGGTCGCAAGAACAACTGCGTGTGCCGTTCGCGCCATCGTTTGTTCGCCACGTAACGAAATCACTTCGAAGCCCTCTTCGATTCGGTGAATCTGTTGAACCGTCTCAAATGGTCGAATGGTAATCCCTTTACGCCGGACGACTTCACGGTAATAGACGAGCGCATCTTGACGTCTTGGCTTTAATTCTTTATTGATAAAAGGAACTCCACCGATTTCTAGTTTTTCACTACTCGAAAAAAAGGTTTGATGGGTCGGGTATTGATAGATGGCCTCTACGATGTTTCCTTTTTCGATCACTTCAACGGATAGGCCACGATCTTGCATTTCGATCGCAGCCGATAACCCACAAGGGCCTGCACCGATAATGATACAATCCAACATATTTCTTTCGCCTCTTCCACTTGCTTTTTTACCATCTTAGCAAATCTTTCTAGTCGAAGAAAGAAATAACCCATAAAAAAAGCCCACTCCTAAACGAAGTGAGCTGCGATGAAGTTAGACCCAACCACGGAAACGTGACGCTTCCGCCATTTTGCGAACACCTACCATATAAGCAGCTAGTCGCATATCTACATTGCGGGTCTGAGCGGTTTGATAGACTTGATTAAAGGAATTCACGAGTACTTTTTCTAACTTTTCATGGACTTCTTCCTCGGTCCAATAGTACCCTTGATTATTTTGTACCCATTCGAAGTATGAAACGGTCACGCCACCACTCGATGCGAGCACGTCTGGGACAATCAAGATGTCCCGTTCCGCTAGAATCTTTGTCGCTTCATTGGTCGTAGGTCCGTTCGCCGCTTCAACGACGATACTTGCTTTGATGTCATGGGCATTGTCTTCTGTAATTTGATTTTCGATGGCAGCCGGGACAAGAATATCACATTCGAGTTCTAACAATTCTTTATTCGAAATCGTATTCTTAAAGAGCGTCGTAACCGTCCCAAATGAGTCACGGCGATCGAGTAGATATGGAATGTCTAAACCATTCGGATCATGTAACGCTCCATACGCATCACTGATGCCAATGACTTTTGCACCTAGATCATGCATGAACTTTGATAAGAAGCTACCCGCGTTCCCGAATCCTTGCACGACGACGCGTGCCCCTTCTAGCGTGATTCCTTTTTTCGCTGCTGCTTCTCGGATCATGATTGCGACACCTTTTGCTGTCGCTGTCTCTCGACCATGTGAACCCCCAAGGACAAGTGGTTTCCCTGTGATGAAGCCTGGCGAATTGAATTCATCAATGCGGCTATATTCATCCATCATCCAAGCCATGATTTGTGAGTTCGTAAAGACATCTGGTGCCGGAATATCTTTTGTTGGACCAACGATTTGACTGATTGCCCGGACGTATCCACGACTCAATCGTTCAATCTCACGGAAACTCATCTCACGTGGATCACAAATGATACCACCCTTACCACCACCATACGGTAAATCGACGATTCCTGCTTTTAAACTCATCCAGACAGACAATGCTTTGACTTCGACTTCTGTTACGTTTGGATGAAAACGGATTCCACCCTTTGTTGGACCGACGGCATCATTGTGTTGCGCCCGGTAACCCGTAAAGATTTTAGTCGATCCGTCATCCATCCGAACCGGAATCCGAACCGTCAACATCCGAAGTGGTTCTTTTAATAGTTCGTACATCTCGTCTGGATAACCAAGTTTTTCAAGTGCTTCCTTGACGATTTCCTGTGTTGCCTCGAGTACATTCTTGCGATGATTTGCGTGTTGTTGGTCAGTGATCATTCCAACGTTCCTCCCCATAAGTGGCATCCCCTATGCCGTTTCCTTGTTCGGATAAAGTATACCTTTTTCCGAGCCGTAATGAAAGGGGTTCTCACTATATTTGTAAGCGCTTTCTATCATCTACTTCATTTCTATTATTTTTTGTTCTCAGTCCCGCTCTGGTGCCGAGAAATTGCCAGTTCAATAAACGTCTCCACGAGTTCTGGATAGTCGATCCCAACAGCACGTGCACCGTCTGGGAATAAACTTGTTGCCGTCATGCCGGGCAACGTATTCGTTTCTAAAATCACAGGTTGTCCTGATTCCGGCACAAGGAAGTCCGTCCGCGAATAGCCTGCACAACCGAGTACTTGATGCGCAAGAACCGCCCAGTCTTGTAACGTCTGCGTCGTCGCTTCGTCAAATTGTGCCGGACAAATATGTTCCGATCCACCGATTGCATATTTCGATTCATAATCATAAAATTCATTTTTCGGAATGATTTCGATGACCGGCAAGGCTTTTTCTTCCCCCTTAGTACCGAGCACAGGGACGGTCACTTCACGACCCTTGATGAATTGTTCAATCAAAACTGCTTCATCCGCCGTAAATGCAAGGTCAATTCCTTGACGAAGCATCTGTTCATCCATGGCGATCGTCAAGCCATTTGAGGATCCTTCTTGTGCTGGTTTGACGACACATGGGAACTGACCGTTCCACGAAGCGATTTTCTGCTCAATATCGTCACCACGCTCAATCAATACATCACGTGCGATCCGGATGCCCGCTTTTTCGAAATGAACTTTCGAACGTGCTTTGTCCATCGCTAGTGCTGAAGCCAACACACCAGATCCTGTATACGGAATTCCCGCCATCTCAAGTAACGCTTGAACACGACCGTCCTCACCAAACTTACCATGAAGTGCGATGACAGCCACTTCTACTCTTAGATTCAAGATGTCTTCCGCACGCTCTGGGTGAAAATCGACGGCTATGACATCGTGCCCTTTGCTTTCTAGTGCCTCAATTACGGACTTCCCGCTATTTAATGAAACTTCACGTTCACCAGAGATCCCGCCAAACAATACTGCCACTTTCATTATGTTCACTCCTTCATCTTACGTTCAATGCTTATCATACCACCACTTTTTATTCGAAAAAACACAAAATGGTCGCAATGGTCGTCCAGGCACATAAAAAGTCACTTCCCGAATCCATTCGGTGAAGTGACTTTTTATATACACAATGACGGTATCACGATTAAAATCAGTGCCAGACGTCAAGGTGTAAATGTTGTTGTTATAGTCGTGATTGCGTCTTCTGACATAATCACCTTCCCGTATTCTGCCATGATAAGGGGACTTTTCGGACTTGGTGTTCCATATTCTGATAAAATCGTCGTCATGGTTTGCTCGACCTTTTGTTTCATTTGTTCCTGGAAGTACAGATAATAACGTCCTTCAAAGAAATAGAGTGCTCCACCCGTTTCTGTTTGCTTGATATGACGAACCAGACCATGGCTAGCCTGGATGACGTCTTCGAACTTGTCAAGTTGATACAAGACATGATGGACGATATCAACCGTCATCCGAATCTCCACTTGATCAAATTCTTCAAATGTTTCTTCCGGCATGACGCCATCGCGCCGGACATCCACCAACATTCCATCGTTTGGGAAAAACGTCACAAAAAAGTCAAGCGTCCCGACAGCATGAAAGCCGTAATTAGACTCTGCTTCTTCTAATAAGTTTCGTAGTAAGGCCTGCCCTTTTCCGACAGCTAACGTTTCTGGTCGCACGTCATGCACCGCTAATTCTTGTTTTGACACGAAGACCCGCAAATGCCCTTGTTTAAATTGTTCAAACCTCATCTTAGACTCCTCCAGTCACTCGGCAGAGTACAGAAGCTCTCCGTTCGATATGTCACACACTATACACCAGTTGTCGGGGTGAGTCGACTTAACCAACTTTTCCAGGCACTATCATCCGATCCAAGTAACAGATCCCCGTATTTTTCTGGATGTTGGTCGACAGCGTAGCCACCTAAACCAATCTCCGTTTGCGGGACGTTGATTTGAATTTCAGCGATTGCTTCATCCAAATCGTCTAAATGGTCCGAAACCGTACAGGATAGGACAACTGCCCGAGGTGTCAATTGTTTGGTCACTGTCACGAGATCCGGCACCGGAATTCCTGCGCCAAGAAAAATGACATCAAATCCGGACTGCCGTAAAAAGAGTGTAAAAAAGAGCAAGCCGAGTTCGTGTTCCTCCTCCGGTGCGCATACACATAAGATTCGCGGCAAAAAAGGATTGATCGGCATTTGAAGGGATAAGGTAGAGAGACGAGCCCGTAAGAAAGCTGTCGCAAAATGTTCATGAGCAATCGTAATCGTCCCTTGTTCCCACTTCGTCCCGATTTCATGTAACAAAGGACCCACGATGTCTTGAATCACTTTATCAAAGCTAAACATGGAAAAGGCTTTGTTCATGATATCATGGGCATGCCGTTCTTCGAAATTCGTCAGCGCCTCGAACAGTTGATCACGTAGTTCGATTCCGTAATCCATTGGGACTTCCGTTCGGTTTACTGGCATTTCATATAATTGAATGGCTTTTGAAACGGACAGCCCCTCTTTTTGTTTATCGACGATCCAGCGCAACTTGGCGACATCATTATCACTATAAATACGATGACCCGATTCACTCCGATCTGGATCTAGAACTTGATACCGCCGTTCCCAAGCACGAATGGTCGTCGGATTGAGTCCCACCAATGCAGCAACTGCTTTGATATTGTATTTCCCACGATCCATGCACCGTGCCTCCTTTCTTCTTCCTTTTAGTATACCCGTAAAGGAAAAAAAACTCCGTTCACAATGTGCACTTACATCATGAAACCGATGGAGACAAAGGCGATGATGATCGTAATCATCAGAACCGTCAGTGTGATTGCAAGTCGATTTTTAGCAAATGGTTGTTTGAAGCGTTCGTTACGAACATGCTCGATTCTTGATGAACGGGGAGGGAAGGTCGTCCGTTGTTCTTCTTGCCGATTTTTTCGTTGATCGTGTTTACTCAATTTCATCACCTTTTCTAAAAAATAAGGAATACTGTTAGTTTACACTGAATGGTGGGATGAAAAAAAGACTTCTTCTAATCGGCGTCTCCAGTTCAGTTGGTCTTGCTCGACATGACTGATGGGTCCGACTAGCGTAAGCGTACCGCAGTTGTCACAACACCGGTCCTGAATAATGGGGTCTTCACCAAAATGGTTTAAGATGAAGCTTCGGCGACACAACGTATTTTGAATATAATTTATCATTTGCATAAGTTCACGTAAACGTATTTTTTTTCGGTTTTCTTGCCAGTCGATGATCTCGGCACGCGTTTTCCCGTCCATCAGTTGCGTTTTTAGCAAACGATACGCCGGATCATCCGCATTTAAACCAAAACGTCGTTCGATTATTTCAAATGACTCATTCTGGACACGTCCCCGTGCCACTTGATCAATCCATAAAGACGGTGCATACTGTTTTTCTACTAAAAACTGTTGCAGACGCTGGTCACCCGGTGCGTACAACAAGATGGCTGTCGATGGTTGACCATCTCGACCAGCTCGTCCGATTTCTTGCATGTAAGCTTCAATCGTCGCCGGCATCGTATAATGAATGACCGTCCGGACATTCGCTTTATTGACCCCCATTCCGAAGGCACTTGTACAAACGAGGCAGTCAATTTCATCATGTAGAAATTGTTGTTGAATCAATTGGCGATCTTCCGCTTCAAGACCCGCATGGTAATAAACAGCATTCGTAACGAGTTTTGCGATGCGTTCTGCCTCTTTACGTGTCGTCGTATAGATGACGCAAGGTCGCTCGACCATTTTTAACTGTTCTTCTAATACAAGATCTTTATCCGCTTGTTCAGTCTGTTTGACAATCAGCTGAATTTCCGGACGATTGACCGAATGACGGATTCGTGTCGGCTGACGCAACGCCAGTCCTTCTATGATGTCTTGTTCCACTTGATGTGTGGCCGTTGCCGTCAAGGCCAAACACGGCGGATTCCCCAGTTGCTGCCGGACATGGCCTAATTTCGCATAGTCCGTCCTGAACTCATGTCCCCACTGCGAGATACAATGTGCTTCATCGACGACGAATAGATTGATCTTAACTTCAGCCAAACGCCGTTTGATTTGTGGAACCACTAACTGTTCAGGTGACAAGTATAAATAACGTAACCGGTCGAGATGGTGCAGGATGTGTTCTTTTTGTTCCCGAGTCTCAAGCGACGTCAACTTGGCGACAGCTCGTTCGCCACGACTTTTGATTTGCATGACTTGATCCTCAATCAATGAAAGAAGGGGCGACAAAATCAATGTCAAACCATCCGGCTGCAGATACGACGGTAACTGATAACACACTGATTTCCCCCCGCCAGTCGGCAAAATCGCAACCGTATCCTGGCCCGCAAGAACGGCCTCAATGATGGGTTGTTGACCAGCACGAAAATGATCGTATCGAAAAACCTTTTTTAATATTTTTTCCATCATCGATTGACCACCTTCCTTGCTAATGCGACGCGGATTTGAAAATAATCGATTTCCTGTGTCAATTCTTGTTTGATGCGCTTCAAAGAGAATGTTTCCAAACGATCGGATACTATCACTACTTCTTCGTATGCCTCAACGGATAAAAACTGATCGATCGGGAAAATCGGAGCATACATCGCCATTTCCACTAAATGATCTTCCATCGTACTTTTTTTCAACCGACGTCGTTCCGCAATTTCTTGAACCGTATACCCTTGTTTAAGCATTTCCCACGTTTTTTTTGCTGACTGGGTCATCCTTGACTGATCGATATCCGCACCTAAGGATAAAATCAGACCGGCCTCTGGTAATACACGTAAACATTTTCGCCACGCCATCACGAATTCCAATTGGAGTGAAAGCAGATCCGTCCCTAACCGTTCACTGAGTTGAGGAAACGATAATCCTGTTTTTTGTCCGGACAGGCGATAACTGATGAGGGTCGCTTCCCGTTCCGTCAGCTGACTGAAGGCTACTTCTAGCTCCTGATGAATTCCCCTCATCCAGATCGCTCGTTTTGGTAATTGCTTCACTTGTTTTCGAACCCATTCCTTTACGCCACTATCCTGTTGGACGGGGACAAAAAAAGTCTGTTGCTCCAGGCAAATGATTGTTTGGATCAACAAACTGACTCGTTTCCATAATAAAATCGGATATCCGCGCAGTTCCCCCCCCAACTCGTCTAATAAAAACGGGTTGCTGACTTGACGTTTCCCAGATTCAGTTACGATTAACAACTGTTCCTGCCTAATCCAGCCAGCCTGTTCCAGTTCTCGTAATACTTGTTCAAACCGTTCTTTTTTTAGAGGGAGCATTCCAAAAACGGACTCTAATCCATAAAAATGAGCATCCTGTAAAGAAGTCGCTGATCGTTTTCCTTGAAAAACATGAAATAGACTCCGATCCGTCCGTTCGTTTCGTAACCGAATGATTGCTTCCATCACAACTTGTCGTAACACCGTCTGCTCCATATGAAGCCTCCCTTCTTAGAGTCAGTAACAGCTCTTCCGACCTTGTTTCTACTTGATCGAAATACATTTCGTGCATTCACTTTTATTTTACAGTTCTACTTACAAATTCGCCATTTTGAATAAAAATGAACAAGAACTAATCCTACAATTTCCTTTCACCAAATCAGTTCTCCACATACTTCTACCTCTTCTTCATTGAAAAGCGTGCATGAGTCCGATACAATAACTTATAGATGAGAACAGTAGTTGGTTTCCAATGTTTTCGAATAGAGAGGAGAATGACTAATGGCTAAATTTACAATTGTTGATAAAGACACATGTATCGCATGTGGTGCTTGCGGCGCAGCTGCCCCTGATATTTACGATTATGACGATGAGGGATTGGCATACGTTATTTTAGATGATAACAAGGGAACTGCTGAAATTCCAGAAGCATTGTTTGATGATATGATTGATGCTTTTGAAGGATGCCCAACGGATTCGATTAAAGTAGCAGATGAATCATTTGAAGGCGATGCCCTCAAATACGAATAAACGTCTACTCTGACGATACGACCTGTACAGGTTGTATCGTTTTTTCGTTTAAATGAAAAAGATCATCAAGCCACAAAAAAACTGTGGCTTGATGATCTTGTAAAACTAACTTTAACGTTTCCCTTTGATGTAGGGTACACCGACAGCTTTTGGTGCATCGGCTCGTCCAACAACACCAGCAAGTGCGAGAATCGTCAGCAAGTATGGTGCAATCAACAAATAGACTTGTGGAATTTGATCGAGTAGTGGTAACTGTTGTCCGATAATCGAAATCGCCTGCGCGAAACCGAAGAATAGGGCAGCTCCCATCGCTCCGAGTGGATTCCATTTCCCAAAGATCATCGCGGCAATCGCTAAGAATCCTTGTCCAAGAATCGTCGTCACACTAAAGTTCAATGAAATGGACGTCGCATAAACTGCACCGGCGAGTCCACCGAATCCACCGGAAATCATGACACCGATGAAACGCATTTTCGTGACATTGATTCCCATCGTATCCGCCGCCATCGGGTGCTCCCCGACTGAACGAAGACGAAGGCCAAACGGTGTCTTAAAGATGACATACCAAGCGACGAACGCTAACGCGATCGCAATATACGATGTGTAATAAACGTTTGCAAAAAACATTTTAAGGACTGGAATATCCGATAAGAATGGCACGTTTTCTTTCGAAATCCGGTTTGGAATCGAATCCGTTTGTCCTTTACCATAAAAGGCACGGACAAGGAAAATCGCCAGACCGACCGCTAACATGTTGATCGCTACTCCAAGAACCGTCTGATCGGCACGGAAAAGAATCGCTGGAATCGCAAGGAACAAGGAGAAGACTGCTCCGATGACGATCGCAATTAACATCGCAAGCCAAGGACTTGCTGCACCTAATCCCATTTTTGACAACGTCAAAGCGGAAACGATTCCTGAGAACGCACCCATGACCATCAATCCTTCAAGGGCAATGTTGACGACACCTGAACGTTCACTGAAGATTCCACCAAGTGCTGCAATAATTAATGGAGCCGAATAGGCAAGCGCAATTGGTACGACAATATAAAGTACTTCTAGAAAGCCCATTATTTATCGGCTCCTTTCACTTTTTTGTCTTCTGTTTTTTTGACCGTAAACTTCTCAATTAAGAGACGGATGGCATAACCAGAAGCGACAAAGATGATGATAAACGCAATGATGATTTTAATTAACTCAGGTGGTATGCCAATCTGTTGCATTGAAAGACCACCGATATTCAGACCAGCAAACAGTAAGGCGGCAAGAACGACACCGATTGGATTGTTCGCACCCAGTAAGGCAACCGCAATCCCGTCAAATCCTACGCCCGTGAACGAGGCATTCAACGTCATGTTCTGGAACGTCCCTAATCCTTCCATCGCACCAGCAAGACCTGCGAACACACCTGAGATGACGAATGAGAGGACGATGTTCTTGTTGACACCCATACCGGCATACTCTGCTGCACTCTTGTTAAATCCAACAGCACGTAATTCGTAGCCGAGTGTCGTTTTCCAAAGGATGAACCAGAAGACGAGCGCTGCTAGTACGGCAATGAAAATCCCATTATGAAGACGTGAGAAGTCCGTCAGTTCTTGTAAGAAAGGTGACGCCAAAGAAGCCGTCTCTTTCACTGACTCTGTCCGCTCGTTTTCAATTCCGATGACATGACGTAAGATATCATTGGTTACATAAAGGGCGATATAGTTCATCATGATCGACGTAATGACTTCGTGAACATGAAAACGTGCTTTTAAAATACCCGGAATCGAGGCCCAAAGTGCCCCGGCGAGTCCTGCTCCGATTAGAGCGAGCGGCAGATGAATCGCGGTCGGGAGATCAAACTCGATCCCGATCCAAACCGCAACCATCCAACCGACCAAAACTTGTCCTTCAACCCCGATGTTAAATAAACCTGTCCGGAAGGCAAACGCAACGGCAAGTCCGGCAAAGATCAACGGAGCAGCAGCACGCAAGGTTTCACCGATGCTATATGGTTCACCAAAAATACCGTAAAATAATTGATCAAATCCGTCAATCGGATTGTACCCACCAGCCAGCATGACGATCGCACCTACGACCATCCCTAAAATGATGGAAAGAATCGGAATCAAGATTCCGTAAAAACGTTCGAGTTTCATGAACGACCGACCTCCTCTTTCTTACCGCCAGCCATCAAGAATCCTAGTTCGATCTCGTTTGTCTCTTTTGGATCGAGGAAGGCAACCGTTCGACCTTCATAAAGAACCGCAATTCGATCTGAAACTTGAAGAATTTCTTCTAGTTCAAACGAAATCAACAGAACAGCCCGGCCTTTTTCCCGTTCAAGAACCAATTGTTCATGAATGAATTCAATCGCTCCGACATCTAGTCCACGCGTTGGCTGTGCTGCAATCAGTAAGTCAGGTGAACGGTCAACCTCTCGGGCAATGATCGCTTTTTGCTGATTTCCACCCGATAAGGCACGAGCAAATGTTTCCGGACTTGGAGTTCGGACGTCGAACTTCTCGATTAAGGTTTTTGCTTTTTCCATGACCTGACCGTAGTTCATGATACCTGCTTTCGAATACGGTTGTTTGTAGTACGTTTGTAACACCATGTTATGCCCGATTGAATAATCCAACACAAGACCATGTTTATGTCGATCCTGTGGAATGTGTCCCACACCGGATTCTGTTACTTTTCGTGGTTTCAAGTTTTTGATTGACTTGTTATTGAGGAAAATTTCACCGCTGTCTGCTTTACGAAGTCCTGTAATAGCTTCAATCAGCTCTGTTTGTCCATTTCCATCAATTCCAGCGATTCCGACGATTTCACCAGCACGAATATCTAGGTTCAATCCATCGACTGACTTGATGCCTCGGCTGTCTTTTACGACCAAATTCTTAATATCGAGCACAAGTTCTTGTGGATTTGCCTTGGAATACTCCGCATTAAAGTTTACTTCACGCCCTACCATCATCTCAGCTAATCTTGATTGGGTCATCGTTTCATCGATATCCACTGTGCCGATATATTTTCCGCGACGAATCGTCGTACAACGATCAGCTACTTCCATGATTTCTTTCAGCTTGTGGGTAATCAAGATGATCGATTTCCCTTCCGCAATCAGTCGATTCATGATTTGAATCAATTCTTTGATTTCTTGTGGTGTCAAAACAGCTGACGGCTCATCGAAGATTAGAATATCAGCGCCACGGTAAAGGGTTTTCAAAATTTCGACACGCTGTTGCATACCAACGGAAATATCTTCAATTTTTGCATCCGGATCGACGGCAAGGCCGTATTGTTCCGAGATTTGACGTACTTTTTCCCGAGCCTTTGCTCGGTCGATCTTAATACCGACTTTGGGTTCCGCACCCAAGATGATGTTTTCCGTCACCGTGAAATTTTGAACGAGCATGAAGTGTTGGTGCACCATGCCGATTCCAAGATCATTCGCGACGTTCGGACTCGTAATATTCACTTTTTCACCACGTACACGAATCTCTCCAGCCTCAGGCTGATACAAACCAAATAAGACGTTCATCAGCGTCGATTTTCCGGCACCGTTTTCACCAAGTAAAGCGTGAATCTCACCTTTCCGAAGCTGGAGCGTGATGTTATCATTTGCGACGAAAGTGCCAAACTCTTTTCGTATGTTTAGCATCTCAATGACGTATTCCAAGAAAATCCACTCCCATGTTTAGTTTAAAAGGGGAGGTCGCAGTACTAGCGACCCCCGCTTCCAGTTTATTTCAGTGATGCTTCGTATTCTTTAAATTCATCGTCAGTTCCTGGAACTGTGATCTTGCCATCGATGATTTGTTTTTTGTAGTCTTCAACTTTTGTCAAGACGTCTTTCGCAATGTTGTCTTGTGAAGGAGCGATATCGACACCGCCATCTTTCAAGCCAAACTCTACGACTTCACCTGCTGGGAAGTTGCCGTCCTTCGTATCTTTTGACACTTGCTCAACTGCTGTATCAACACGTTTGACCATCGACGTCAACGTGACGTTTTCTGGCATACCTTCTTCGACTTGGTCACGGTCAACACCGATTACCCAAACATCTTCACCGTTTTTCTTACGGTTTTTCGCTTCTGTGAAGACACCTTGACCTGTTCCACCAGCAGCGTGATAGATGACGTCAACTTTTTTGCCGTACATGCCTGAAGCGATTGCTTGTCCTTTTTCAGCAGCATTGAAATCTTCTGCATATTGAATTTCGATGTCTGCGTCCGGGTTAACCGCCTTGACACCGGCTTTAAATCCGTTTTCGAACTTTTTGATCAAGTCAGAGTTCACGCCACCAACGAATCCGACTTTATCTGATTTCGTCGTCAGACCGGCGACGACACCAACGAGGAATGATCCTTCGTTTTCTTTGAAGACGATTGAAGCGACATTTGGTTTGTCGACAACCATATCGACAAGCGCAAAGTTGTTATCTTTGAACTGATCCGCTACTTTACCGATATCTTCAGCCATCAAGAATCCGATACCGAGGATCAAATCATATTTTGCACGTGCCAATTGTTGAAGGTTTGGTTGATAATCCGATTGTTTCGCTGACTGGAGGTACTTGTAGCCTGTACCTTCTTTTAAGTCATTGTCTTTACCGAATTTTTGAATCCCTTCCCACGCTGATTGGTTAAACGATTTATCATCAACACCGCCTGTATCTGTAACCATACCTACTTTGAAGCCCTCTTTTTCGTTACCGCCGCTTGAATCTTTTGAATCGTCGTTACCACCACATGCTGCGAGTACCGAACTCATTGCTAAACCTGTTGCTGCTAGTGCGAGAAGTGACTTCTTTTTCATCTGAAATAATCCCCTTTCGAATATGGTCATACAAAGTTCCTGACTACGTCAAGCACCTGAGGCTGGTGATGAGGAGCGTTACGTAGGTAGGTGGAAAGCGCTTTCAGTAAAACTCCTAAAACGAGTGGTTAGACACGTTTACGGATGACATGGAAATCAAACTTATCCGCACGGAAATAGTTCGCTGAATAAAGAACGGATCGATCGAGTTCATCATAATGCGTTTGCCGCAATACGAGTAGCGGTTGGTCCGTATGTAATTGTTCAGCGATTTTCGGATCAATCCGCGGCTCGATATGCGTAACCGCATGAGTGACACGACGTCCTAGTTCTTTTTCTAATGCGTCAAACAGTGACGTCGAGGACGTGAACTGTTCTTCATTTTTAATATAATGGCTTGGAATCTTATCGACGCAATAGACGACAGGAACATCTCCTGCAAGTCGGATTCGTTCGATTCGATATACCAGTTCATCCGGACCCAGTTGAAAACGTTCCCGGTCCCGTTCGGTTGGTG
Source organism: Exiguobacterium sp. s128 (assembly GCF_018618815.1). Taxonomy (NCBI): domain Bacteria; kingdom Bacillati; phylum Bacillota; class Bacilli; order Caryophanales; genus Exiguobacterium; species Exiguobacterium sp. s128. Next base: position 50,177 of record NZ_JACSMT010000019.1, read on the forward strand.
GCACCATTTCTGATGACAATACTTCGGACGTCGGAATCATACCAGCGCGTGCAATCATCTCCGTGAAACTGTAGAGTTCTTCGATTCCGGAAGTAAATGGTGGTCTTGCATTGATAAACGTACCGACACCGTGTTTACGGATGACGATGTTCTCATCTTCAAGAATTCGTAAAGCCTCTCGAAGAGTCGCTCGACTAACGCCAAGTTGCTTTGAAAGTTCAAACTCTGAAGGTAGTTTCTCGCCTTCCTTGTAAACGCCGTCATCGATGTCGGACTTGATTTTTTCAATCACACGTAAATAAAGCAAACGATGATCTAATTTAATCGACATGACGCATCTCCATCCTCTATCTAGTTGTAACCAGTGCTCAGACTTCTGACGTATGAGAACTCCAGCCAAGATAAGTATATGATGCCGGACTCAATCCTGCAATCATTTTGTAACAGGTTAGAAGTCTGACTTCTGGCGCTTTTGTAACCCTTTTCATAACGCACTTTCGTTTGGAAGAAAATAGGGCATTCTACCTAAGAATGCCCCACTCTGTTCCATCGCTTATTGTTCAGGAACGACTGTTTTCCCTTCAATGACCGCTTTTTTTGCTTGTTCGAGCTTTTCTACTGTTTGTTTCGACAATTTATCTGACTCGACCAAGTCAACCCCTTGCTCTTTTAAACCGTAACGAATCGTTTCTCCACCTTTAAGTTTTCCATCTTTCGCCGCGTTTGCTGTATCTTGAACGGCACGATCCACGCGTTTGATGACAGAAGTTAACGTCACGTCTTCAGGCATCCCTTCTTCTTTTTGATCACGATCGACACCAATCACTGATACATCTTCTCCATTTTTCTTTCGGTTTTTCGCTTCGGTGAAGACACCGTTCCCGGTACCCCCTGCTGCCGGGAAAATGATGTCAGCACCTTTTCCAAACATTCCAGCGGCGATCGCTTGTCCTTTTTCAGGTGCTGCAAAGTCTTCTGCATACTGAACATCGACTTTAATTTTTGGATTCACTGATTTTGCACCGGCTTCAAACCCCGCCCGGAAACGTTCGATGACATCCATCTTCATCCCACCAACAAAACCGATATGGTCCGTTTTTGTTTCCATCGCTGCAACGATCCCTGCCAAATAGGCACCTTCATTTTCTTTAAATGTGATGGAAGTGACATTTTTCCCGGAAACAACATTGTCAATAATCGCAAATTGAGTATCTTTGAATTGATCGGCAACCGTCTTGATGTCTTCATTAAACGTATTACCGATTCCGAACACGAGATTTTCTCCCCCACGTGCGAGACGTGACAGATTTGGTTGATAATCCTGCTGTGATTTAGACTGGAGATACGAGTATCCGTCATTTTGTGTCAGCTTATTTTCTTTTCCGTACGCTTGAAGACCTTCCCATGCCGATTGGTTAAACGACTTATCATCGATTCCCCCTTTATCCGCAACCATTGCGACGGAAAACTGTTCTTTTTTCGTTGAAGTATTCTCTTCAGAACCTCCACATGCTACTAAACTGACTGTTGCGACTGTCATCGCGGATACAAAGGCATACTGCTTTTTCATCATAGCCATCTCCTCTTCCTTTTTATGTGAGCGCTTTCATTATCTATTTGTGAAAAAGTCGCTCACGTACCTTCATGGGGTACGCCAACTCATATGACTGAGTATGACAAAGATTTTTCATAAAATCAACAGACGTCTGACAACTATTTTTGTGAAAACGGTTTACATTTTGATTTTTTCTTCAAACGCCACAAAAATGACAAAGTAGTGGTTTTTCTCTTAATCGGGAAGAACCGCTTTTTTTGTTCGCTTCGAATCGTTTTCCTGGGACAAGCATCGCGCCGCATCGCTTCGCTGCTGGGTCGCTCCTGCTTGTTTTTCCCTAGGAAGCGATTTCGAGCGAACAAACGCTTTTTCTTTCA
>NZ_JACSMT010000020.1:0-50509 GCF_018618815.1 Exiguobacterium sp. s128
ACGGCTTGAGTCCTATTGAATTCAGGACAAAAGCCGCTTGAGTGAGTTTTAATTATTTACACTGTCTACTTGACGGGGAGCAGTTCAAAAGCTGGCTTGTGTCTCGCCTGAGGAAAGTGCGTGAAAGAACGAGTGATTCCTTTTTGAGTCAGCCCCTTCTTCGTGTACCGTTACATGTAAAAACCTGATTCGTTTTTGTTAAATCAACTTCAACTCTTGGCCCACTTGCTTAAAGGCTTCAAGCGCTTGTTCCAAGTCCTCGCGTGTGTGTTCCGCCGTGACGATTGTCCGGACACGTGCTTTTCCTTTTGCGACCGTCGGGAAGGCAATCCCTTGCGCAAAGACACCGTGTTGACGCAGACGGTCTGACAGCTGATGGCATAATGCTTCGTCACCGACGATGACCGGTGTGATCGGCGTCGTGGATGTGCCGATATTAAAACCGAGTTCCCGTAATCCGTGCTTGAAGAATTCCGTGTTTTCCCAGAGACGGTCAAACAGTTCCGTTTCTTCTTCCATGACGCGGAGTGCTTCGCGGTTCGCTTCGACGACAGCCGGTGGATGGGACGTCGAGAAGAGGAACGGACGGCCTTTATGGATCAGATAGTCTTTGACATGCTGTTCGCACGCGACATATCCGCCGAGAACACCAATCGCTTTTGAAAGCGTCCCGACTTGCAACGCGACCCGTCCGTCGAGTCCGAAGTGATTGACGGTTCCGCGACCACTTTTTCCGAGAACGCCAGATGCATGGGCATCATCGACCATGACGAGGGCATCATATTTTTCAGCCAGTTCAACGATTTCCGGGAGTGGTGCAATGTTACCGTCCATCGAGAAGACACCGTCCGTTACGACGAGACGTGTCCGCGCGTCCTGTGTTTCCTGCAGAGCCGCTTCCAAGTCCGCAAGATCCACATGATTATAGATACGGCGTTTCGCTTTCGTCAGACGGATTCCGTCGATGATTGAGGCATGATTCAAGGCGTCGGAAATGACGACATCCTCCGGTCCGAGCAAGGCAGACAACACACCGAGATTCGTCGCGAATCCCGATTGGAAGACGAGCGCTGCTTCCGTATGTTTGAACGTCGCAAGCTCCCGTTCGAACGCTTGGTGCATCTCGAGTGTTCCGGCAATCGTCCGGACCGATCCCGTACCGGCACCAAATTCCAGTGCTGCGTCGGCAGCCCGCTTAGCGAGACGCGGATGCGCTGCCAGTCCGAGATAGTTATTTGACGACAATTGAATCAATTCTTTCCCGTTTACCGTCACCCGGTTATGCTGGGCACTTTCAAGCGCCACGAGTTCGCGGAACGTCCCCGCTTGTTTCATTTCTTCTAATTCTGTCCGTAAATGCTCAAAACCCATCAATTCGTCCCCCTTGGTTGTAGTACGACCTTTCCACATTTCCCTTGTCGCATCAATTCGAATCCTTCTTCAAACCGTTCGAGTGGTAACGTATGAGTGATCAACGGCTTCACATCGACTTTTCCGCTCGACAAGAAGGCAGACACCTGACTCCATGTCTCATACATCTTCCGTCCGGTAATCCCCTGAACGCGGACTCCTTTGAAAACGACATGGTTCGTCAAATCGATTTCGACCGGTTTGACCGGCAGACTCAAGATATTGACATCTCCGCCTGCCGTCACCATCTCGAATGCTTGACCGATGGCGACCGGATGACCGCTCATTTCGCAGACGACATCAATGCCGTCGCCGTCGGTCATCATCCGGACGCGTTCAAGAACATCTTCATGACGTGAGTCGATGACGACATCTGCCCCCATCGTCTTCGCAAGTTCGAGTCGGTATGGATTGACATCAATCGCCACGACTTCTGCCGCCCCTGCCGCTTTTGCGACGGATACTGCCATCAACCCGATTGGACCGCAACCAACGATTGCCACCGTCTTGGCACTGACGTCACTGGCGAGCACCGTATGGACGGCATTGCCCATCGGCTCTTGAATCGACGCGATGCCGGCTGGCATATCTTCCGGATTGACCCAGAGGTTTTCTTCCGGCATGACGACGTACTCGGCGAAACAGCCTTGCGTATCGACGCCGATAATTTTTGTGTTTTTACAAATATGGTATTGCCCGCGTAAACATTGTTTACATTGATGACAGACGATATGCGTCTCAGCCGAGACCCGGTCACCGAGTTTCAGACGTTTTGTCCCTTCCCCCAGCTCCACGACTTCGCCTGAAAACTCATGTCCGAAGACATAGGGCGGATTGACGCGTGACGCCGCCCAAGCATCCCATTCGTAGATGTGGACATCCGTCCCGCAGATTGATGTCGCTTCGACCCGGATCAACACTTCGCCCCGGTTCGGTGTTGGGACGGCGACTTCTTTTAAGACGGCGCCAAACCCACGTTCTTCCTTCACAAGCGCCCGCATCGTTTTCACCTTCGTCGTATCCTCTACAGCTGTCACTAATTTTGTCATCATTCCCCGACTCCTTCGTAGGCCTTACCTGTTTCTCTGATCGGTAATGACCAAGTATTGAGCATCCCCAAATAACCAAACAATCATTCCACTCTAGTTTACATGAATTCGGCGGCAAGTTTACCAAATGTTTCTTCATTCATGTCAAGATCGGCAAATGTCAGCCCCTGATCCGCGTATCCATCGATTTGCGACTGATAATCTGGACGTGAATCATCCTGGTAAATCAGTCCCATGACAAGACCATTGTGCTCATGGACAACCCGTTTCGCGAGATCGAGATCAGTTGCGTCATAGTTTTCAAGATCATCCAGTTTCGTCAAATTCTGTTTGAACCAGTCGTACGTATTGACTTTATTAAACGTGACACACGGACTAAACACGTTGATGAAAGCAAATCCTTTATGTTGCGTCGCCTGTTCGATCAAGCTCGTCAGCCCTTTTAAGTCATTTGAAAAACTTTGGGCGACAAACGTCGCGCCTGCCGTCAAAGCAAGCTCGACCGGTGAGACACTTTTTTCAATCGATCCTTTTGGTGTCGATTTCGTCTTGAATCCCAGTGCAGACGTTGGTGACGTCTGCCCCTTCGTCAAACCGTAGATTTGGTTGTCCATCACGATATACGTCATATCGACATTTCGTTTAAAGGCATGGATCGTATGTCCCATCCCGATCGCAAAACCATCTCCATCTCCACCGGAAGCAATCACCGTCAATTCACGGTTGGCCATCTTGACTCCTTGGGCGATTGGTAACGACCGACCGTGAACACCATGAAAACCATATGTGTTGATGTAGCCGGAAATCCGTCCAGAACAGCCGATTCCGGAAATCAAGGCCAGTTCCTCCGGTTCGAGCCCGACGTTCGCGACAGCCCGCTGAATCGCCGCCTGAATTGAAAAGTCGCCACAACCGGGACACCAGTTTGGTTTGACATCGTTTCTGAAGTCTTTAAATGTTGCCATGGAAAATCCCTCCTGCGACGACTTGTTCGACCACTTCTGCCGGATAGAACGGATCGCCGTTGAATTTTAAAATATGTTCGATCTTTTCTGCAAACCCACAGTTCATCTGGATTAATTTCGCGAGTTGTCCCGTCGCATTATATTCGACGACGACGACTTGTTTGGCCCGTTCAAGATGCGGACGGACCAGTTCACTTGGGAACGGATGCATCTGACGGATATGCAGATGATCGACATGAACACCTTGTTCTTCCAGACGCGGCATCACTTCCTCGATCGTTCCACGTGTCGAGTTGAAGCCGACGAACAGGATATCCGGCTTCGCATGTTGCTCGGTCACGAGTACCGCATCCTTCAGGCGGAACTGATTCAACTTCCGAAGACGTTTCGTCATCTGATCGACTCGGTTTTTCGTCGCTTCCGACGGACGACCTTCTTCGTTATGTTCGACACCGGTCACGTGATGAATCCCGTGTTTCGTTCCCGGTACGACGCGCGGACTGATTCCGTCTTCCGTCACTTCATACCGTTTGAAATAGGCTTTGCCTTCAAGTTCCGGCAGCTCGCCTGAAATCAACTTCCCGCGCCGGATTTCGACCCGATTGACATCAAGCGGTTCGACGGATTGTTTACCGAGCGACAACATCAAGTCCGTCAAGAGAATGACCGGGCATTGATACTCTTCCGCGATGTTGAAGGCTTCCGCCGCATCATAAAATGCCTCCTCGACCGTCGACGGCGCCAGGACGACTTTCGGAATCTCCCCGTGCGTACTATAAATCATCGCCATCAAATCCGATTGTTCCTGTTTCGTCGGTAGTCCTGTCGATGGTCCTCCGCGTTGTGTGTCGATGATGACGAGTGGTGTCTCCGTCATCCCGGACAATCCGATTGCTTCTGCCATCAAGGACAGTCCTGGTCCAGCCGACGCCGTCAAGGCACGGACGCCGGCATAGTTGGCCCCGATCGCCATCGTGACAGCTGCGAGTTCGTCTTCCGTCTGAACGACGGTCCCGCCGAATTGTGGTAATTTTTTGATTAAGTACTCCATGATTTCAGACGATGGGGTAATCGGATACGCTGCCATCAGACGAGCCCCGCCTGCAACCGCACCAAGCGCAATCGCATCGTTGCCAATCATGAACATCCGTTGCTGTCCATCGGCCGGATCTAAAATAAAGCGTTCGGACGTCGCTGCCATCGCTTCAAACGCAGCTGCGCCTTCTCGGATCGCGGATAAGTTCTTTTCGACCATCTCGGGTCCTTTCCGACCAAAAATCTGTTCGACGACCGCTTGGAAACGTTCCGGATCGATGCCGAGAATCGCACTCGATGCTCCGATTGCGACCATGTTCTTCATCAGTGACGTCCCAAGTCCTGCCGCAATTTCCGTAAAGGGAATCGGATAGAGCACGGCCCGCGTCTGATCGGGATTGGTCGGATTAAATTTCGCATCGGCGATGATGATCGCCCCTTGACGCAATTCATGGAAATTGACGTCGATCGTTTCTTGGTCAAAGGCGACTAAAATATCCAGATCGTCGGCAACGGTCCGGACTTCGTGTGTTGCGACACGAATCTTATTGTTCGTGTGACCCCCTTTGATCCGTGAAGAAAAATGGCGGTATCCATATAAGTAATAACCTAAGCGGTTCAGGGCAATGGCAAAGATCTCACCTGTTGATTCGATCCCTTCCCCCTGCTGACCGCCTACTTTCCATGACAATTGATTGTACATCGACGTTCGCTCCTTCTATCCCCTGAAATGATTGAAGCTGTCTGCTTCACTGTCCTCCCTCATGATACCGATTTCCGGATAGTTGTACAATCCTCCTCAAACGAATCGATTGAAAATATCCTGGATAGTACACAAATAAGACCATCTACTCCAGCGAGTAAATGGTCTAGCTTAACGTAGGACCTATGTCCAATGATGCATCATCGTGGTTCAATGATTAGTTTGATTGCCGTCCGTTCCTCACCATCAATCATGATGTCGGTAAATGCCGGAATACAGATCAGATCCATCCCTGCCGGTGCGACAAATCCTCTCGCGATCGCAACCGCTTTGACGGATTGATTGAGTGCACCTGCACCGATTGCCTGAATTTCGACAGAACCTTTCTCTCGAAGTACACCTGCGAGCGCTCCTGCGACCGCGTTCGGATTCGATTTAGCTGATACTTTCAGGACGTCCATGCATGTACCTCCCAATCAAAAATCAACACTTAATCAAAGAAAATCGATTGATCCGTCAAATGAATCCGTTCAATCTTCGTTGCTTTTTTCGATACATCATCAATATGAATCAAGACTCCATTTAACTGTTCCCGTCCTTCCGCAACTTCAAACCGGGTTGGGAGCTGTGTTTTAAATTTCCGTAAAACATCTTCTTTTCGCATACCGAGCACACCATCAAGAGGACCCGTCATGCCAACATCCGTGATGTAAGCCGTTCCGCCTTCCAAAATCCGTTCATCCGCTGTCTGGACGTGGGTATGTGTTCCGACGACTGCTTGGACACGCCCTGCTAAATGATAGCCCATCGCGATTTTTTCACTTGTTGCTTCTGCATGGACGTCAACGAAAATCGCATCGACTTCCCCTTCGACTTCCGCAATCAACTGATCGACGGTCCGGAATGGATCACCGAGTGCTGGCAAGAAGACTGTTCCCTGGACGTTGATGACAGCAATCTTTTTGTTGCCGACTTTTAAGACCATCATGCCGCGTCCCGGTGTACCTTCCGGATAGTTCGCCGGACGGACGATCCGGTCCGCATCATCAATCCAATCAAAGATATCTCGATTGTCAAACGTATGATTGCCCATCGTCACGCCATGGAAACCAAGCTCGAGCAACTGATGATAAATTGCCTTTGTGATCCCACGACCATGTGCCGCGTTTTCTCCATTCACCAGCATGACCGTCGGGTTGTACCTCGATTTGATTCGTGCTGTGAACTGTTGCAGGATATGCCGACCCGGTGCCCCGACAACGTCACCAATAAATAAGATTTTCAAAAAAATTTCCTCCAATCATTAAAAAAAGTGGCGGTCGCCCGCCACTCTGCTTATTTTGCGTATTCGACTGCCCGTGTTTCCCGAATGACCGTGACTTTGATATGACCCGGATAATCGAGTTCTTCTTCGATTTTTTTCCGGATATCACTTGCCATTTTATGCGCAAGAACATCGTCGACGACATCAGGACGAACGATGATTCGTACTTCACGACCTGCTTGGATCGCGAAGGACTTCTCGACACCGTCAAATGATTCTGAGATTTCTTCCAGACGTTCAAGACGTCGGATATAACTTTCGAGTGTTTCTTGACGTGCTCCTGGGCGTGCTGCAGATAAAGCATCGGCTGCTGCGACCAGAACAGAAATGACAGATGTCGCTTCCGTGTCCCCGTGGTGAGAAGCAATCGCGTTGATGACGGTCGGATGTTCTTTGTACTTCGTACCAAGTTCAACCCCGATCTCCACGTGACTTCCTTCGACCTCATGGTCAACGGCTTTTCCGATATCGTGCAGGAGACCTGCCCGTTTCGCAAGCGTCACATCTTCTCCAAGCTCAGCTGCCATCATGCCGGCAAGGTGAGCCACCTCAAGTGAGTGGAAAAGAACGTTCTGCCCATAACTCGTCCGGTACTTCAAGCGACCGAGGATTTTAACGAGATCCGGATGAATCCCGTGAATGCCAACGTCATACGTCGCTTCTTCACCGATTTCACGGATTCGTTCATCGACTTCCCGGCGTGACTTGTCGACCATCTCTTCAATCCGAGCCGGGTGAATCCGACCGTCTTGAACAAGCTTTTCAAGTGCCATCTTCGCCACTTCACGGCGAATCGGATCGAATCCGGATAAAATGACGGCTTCTGGTGTATCATCGATGATTAAATCGATACCCGTCAATGTTTCAAGCGTCCGAATGTTTCGCCCTTCACGACCGATGATCCGGCCCTTCATCTCGTCATTCGGTAAGTTGACGACGGAAACCGTCGTCTCTGCGATATGTTCAGCGGCGAACCGTTGAATCGCAAGTGAAAGAATGTTTCGTGCTTTTTTGTCTGCTTCTTCTTTTGCTTTTTGTTCGATTTCTTTTTGAAGAATTGCTGCGTCGTGCATGGCAGCTTGTTTTGTCTCATCCATGATGATAGCTCTAGCATCGTCCTGCGAAAGATTCGCAACACGTACGAGCTCTTGGCGTCCCTGTTCATACAGGTCCTCTACTTTTCGTTCTAACTCTTCAGCTTGATGCTTCCGTTTCGTGATCTCTGCATCACGTGTATTGATCTGCTCTTCCTTACGGTCGATGGAATCAACACGGCGATCGAGTGTCTCTTCTTTCTGGAGCAATCGTCCTTCTTGTTTCGTTAGCTCTTGACGACGTTCACGAAGTTCTTTTTCCACTTCTGTCCGAAGTTTGAAAGCTTCATCTTTCGCTTCGAGTAATGCTTCTTTTTTCGTTGCTTCCGCTGATACTTGTGCACGTTCCACGATTTTCGTCGCCTCTGTTTCCGCACCTTGAATCTTCGCTTCTGCAATCGATTTCCGCAAGAAGTAGCCTACGATGAATGCGATCAGTAATGTGAGGAGAAGTATGACAATCCAAGTTGTTGTATCCATGGGTTCACCTCCCCTTTGCAAGGTGTTTCTTAGTTCATTTCGGTTATTCATCGAAGCTGTCTAAAAAACGTACATCTATATTGTAAGGATAGCACTCGTTCATTGTCAACGAACGGGCGGGAAAGAATTCCTATCTTTTCCTCTTTTCCATTAAAAAAGAGCAGAATCTGAATCGATTCCACTCTTTTTCAACTTATTCCGCGAACATATCTTCCGCTTGACCTTCTTCGAAATCGACTGGATCTTTCCGATCAACCAAACCGTGATGCTCACGAATCAACCGTTCAACTTCATCCGCGACTTCCGGATGTTCGATCATATATTGTTTCGCATTCTCACGTCCTTGACCGAGACGTTCCGAATTGTATGAATACCAGGCTCCGCTTTTTTGAACGATATCAAGATCCGTCCCAAGATCAATCAACTCACCGAATTTCGAGATACCTTGACCATACATGATATCGACTTCGGCTTGTTTGAATGGTGGTGCAATCTTATTTTTAACGACTTTCAGTTTCGTCCGGTTTCCGACGATGTCTGTTCCGTTTTTAAGAGCTTCCGCACGACGAACTTCTAGACGAACAGACGAGTAGAATTTCAAGGCACGTCCACCTGGAGTCGTTTCCGGGTTACCGAACATGACACCAATTTTTTCACGAATCTGGTTGATGAAGATGACGATCGTTTTGGATTTATTTGTCGCACCAGAAAGTTTACGTAAAGCTTGACTCATTAAACGAGCTTGTAGCCCCATATGTGAGTCACCCATTTCGCCTTCAATCTCAGCTTTTGGTACAAGTGCAGCAACGGAGTCGACGACTAAGATATCAACAGCACCTGAACGGACAAGCGCTTCAGCGATTTCAAGTGCCTGTTCTCCTGTATCTGGTTGTGATAATAATAACTCGTCAATATTGACACCAAGTTTACTTGCATATGCTGGATCGAGTGCATGCTCGGCATCGATGAAGGCGGCCTGACCACCTTGTTTTTGTACTTCTGCAATCGCGTGAAGCGCTACAGTCGTTTTACCAGAAGACTCTGGACCATAGACTTCAATTACCCGTCCACGTGGGTATCCACCTGCACCAAGTGCGATATCTAATGTGATTGATCCAGACGAGATAACGGATACTCTCTGATCTGCATTCTCACCAAGTCTCATGATTGAACCTTTACCAAATTGTTTCTCAATCTGACGTAACGCCATCTCAAGTGCTGCTTTACGATCACTCACGTAGCAGGCCTCCTTTTATTTATCTTACTGAGATTATTGTACTTCTTTTGAGACCGAATAACAAGCATTTCACGAACATTTATTCGTATACTTGAAAAAATTCATTTTTGAATACGTTTGTCTGAGTGGTTGATATTTTTAATCAGCATGAAGTACGCATCCTTAACCGATCGCAACCTAATCATACCACGGTCGAAGGCCGGATATGTCAGTTCAAGCACTTCCGTCCCACTCGCTTGCGCCAAGGCACAATAGACCGTGCCAACGGTTTGACCACTATTGCTCGTTGGTCCAGCTTCCCCTGTCAAGGCAATCGCAAGATCCGTCTGATAGAGTGCTCGCGCTCCTTCCGCCATCGCAATGGCGACCTCCCGGCTGACTGCCGTTTGTTGATCGAGTAACGTTTGTGCGACTCCTAAGACGTTGACTTTTGCGACGTCTGAGTAGACGACGGCACTCCCGCGGAAGACGTCACTCGCCCCCTTGATGTCGGTCAACCCGCTCGCAAAAGCACCACCTGTCAAGGACTCCGCTGCGGACAAGGTCAAACCGGCTTTCCGGCAGTCATCAAGCACGACTTCCGGTAAACTTGTCTCACCATATCCATAAAAATAAGTACCGACTTCATCACGTATTTGACGTTCGAGTCGATCAAGCATCTCGAGGGCTGTTTGTTCGTCAAGTGCCTTCGCCGTCAAACGTAAACGGACTTCCGCCAGTTCCGCATAGGGCGCAACGGACGGATTACGCGCCGTCCGAATCAAATCCGCCAACCGGTCATTTAAGGCAGATTCTCCGATTCCAAAAAAACGGAGTGTTCTTGATTTGATGGTTTCTTTACCTAACAAATGATCGAAATGATCTGCGATGATCCGTTTCATTTCCCTTGGTACACCCGGTAACAAGATGTACTGATGGTCCGACGTATGAACGGACATACCGGGTGCAAGTCCCGCATTGTTCGTCAACACATCGGCCCCTTCGATGATAAGCGCTTGTTTTTTCTCGTTGTTCGTCATCGTTCGTCCCCGTGTTTTCAAGAACGCTTCGATTCGATCATACGCCGGTTGGTCGATCTGTAACGAGCGTTCTAATAATTCCGCCACGACTTCTTTCGTCAAATCGTCTTCCGTTGGTCCGAGTCCACCGGTGATCACCAAAAGGTCGACCCGCCCCTGCGCTCGTCTGATGACGTCGGTCATCCGTTCCCGATTATCACCGACGACCGTATGGTAATACACGTCAATGCCACACGTCGCCAGCCACTCCGATAGATACTGAGCGTTCGTGTTGGCAATTTCCCCTAACAATAACTCACTTCCAACGGCAATGATTTCTGCTTTCATCCTGATTCCCCGCTTTCCTAACTATAAGAAAAGACTGTTCGGTTTGGCGAACAGCCTTGTTTGAGATAACTTACATCGATTTCGTAATTAACTTGATGTTTTTCGAAAAATACTCAAGACCTGAATAAATCGTCAAGACTAACGCAAGCCACATCGTAATTTCCGCAAACGGGATGTTGAGTAAAGCAAATCCGATGTCGTGTAATAAAAAGGCGATGATCGACGTGAGCTGAACCCACGTTTTTGCTTTACCTGAGTTTCCGGCAGCAAGCACGATTCCTTCATCGGATGCGACGAGACGTAGACCTGTCACGGCAAATTCACGGCATAAGATGATGACGACGACCCAGGCGGCGACGAAGTCCAGCTCGACGAGGTAGACCAGTGCCGCTGCGACAAGCATCTTGTCGGCGAGAGGATCCATGAATTTGCCGAAGTTTGTGACCAATTTGTTTTTTCGTGCCAGATACCCGTCAAGCCAATCGGTAATGGCGGCGACTGAGAAAATCATCGCGGCGACGAAGTGAGCAACAGGGAGTTCCGCCCCTAATACATCCCACTGTCCCCAGTCTGGGTTGATTGCTAAGACAGCTACGAACACGGGAATTAATAAGACGCGTAAGACCGTCAATTGATTGGGTAAGTTCATTCTCGTATCCCTCCTTTTCGAGTTATGTATGCCAGCATCCTGCTGACATGAAGAAGACACGCCTTACGGCGTGGCTACTTTCTTTAAATAAATGTTCTGAACGAGGAGGGAGCGGTTAAGCTTAAGCTCCTGATCATTAACGAGAATCCGATCAATCCCTTTGATGGAACCAACCCGAATCCGAATCACATCCGTTTTGGCGTTTTTGACGACAATCGGGTTCGGATCGGACGCATTGATGTGGTCTGGGGCAAGTGCCTCCCCTTCTAGCGACGTATCACGAACACCGACAAACGGAGACGGTGAGGCATCTTTTTTGATGCGGATCGTTACACTCATTGTATCATCCGCCGGCACTTCATAGGTGATATCTTGACCAACCGTCGTTTTGACAGGCAATGGTTTTTTCTCTTCTTTTTTGACAGGCACGGTTTCTTCTTTCGCCGGTTCTTCCTTCGGCTCCTCCGCTACCGGGGTGTTGGCTTCCTCGCTTGGTGCGTCCCCTTCATCAATCGTGACTTCACTTTGTGGAGGTGTAGACGTCGTCGTATCATCGCCATCACGGAATGCCTGGAATCCGTAGTACAGGGCGACTCCGATCGCAAAAATCAAGGCAATGATGATGATATTCGGAATCCAGCGTTTGGCGACACTTTTCTTCGGCGCCGTCGATTTCGAATAGGTCGCTCGGCGAGACAATTCGACGACCGGCTGTGTTTCTGGTTCCGGTAAATCACGTTTATACGTGGCAAACACTTCATCGACATCCAGCCCAAGTGCTTCTGCATACGTTTTGATGAATGCCCGTGCATAAAAGGCACCTGGCAATTGTTTATAATCGCCTTCTTCAATCGCAGTGATGTAACGTTTTTGAATTTTAGTTGTACTTTGGATTTGTTCGAGAGAGATACCTAATGTCTCCCGCTGCTCCTTTAAGTAGGTTCCGAGCTCGGTCATCGGTAACACACCTTCCATTTTCAATACTTATTCGAAATTGAACCAATCGTTCCCTCCATGGGCCCGCGGTGGTTCGGTGACAATGATTTCTTCGGTCGTGTTGCGTAGTTCAATGATGTAATCAAAATCATCCCACGTATATTCGCTTGATTTAACAAAAGCGTCCGGGTGTTCGACGATTTTCGTGGCGGGTAACCGCATGACTTCACGTAAGATTTGCCAATGTCGTTCATCAAAGTGTCGTTGGGAGACGAGGGCATCGATGATATAAACATAATCACCTGTCCGTTCATCATCAAACAGTGACGTCCGAACGGTCTGTTTGATCAACGTCGACGAGAGGAACAACCACTTTTTGTTGGCACTGACACTGGCGGCAACAATCGATTCCGTTTTCCCTACCCGTGGCATGCCTCGGACTCCAATCAACAGATGCCCATCCTGTTTGCATAACTCTGCCATGAAATCGACGAGAATCCCCAAATCTTCCCGGACGAATCGGAACGTTTTGATTTCGCCGCTACTGTGATCGATATAACGTCCATGACGAATCGCAATCCGGTCGCGTAATTTTGGTTTACGCAATTTGATCACATCGATGGTCGACATCGTCTTCAAGATGGCTGCGAGTCGCGGGATCTGATCCGGTTGCTTCGTTTGCAACAACATGCCGCGCCGCTGGTGATCGACACCATTGATCGTGACAATCGAGATATGTAGCATCCCCATGAGTGACGCGATGTCCCCTAAAATACCGGGACGATTGACGTTCAGTTCGTACTCTAGATACCACTGTTCGAATTCACTCACGCGCAAAGCCTCCCTTTAAAATCGGTTATCCATCCCTCATGTTAAATGATTTTTTGAAAAATGAAAAGCATTCCCCTGCCAAATTTCAGCGGATTACATCCAACCACCGTCAATTTTGAGGACGGCACCATTCATATAGGCGGACTCTTGACGGATTAAATATGTAATCGCTGATGCAACTTCCTCGACCTGTCCGAAACGACCGGCCGGGATTTCTGCGATCGCCTGTTGACGGTCTTCTTCTGAAAAAACAGCGTTCATCGGTGTCTCGATCCACCCTGGTGTGACGCCGTTCACACGTCCGTTCATCGCGCCAAGCTCTTTACTATACGACTTGACGAAACCAAGTTGTGCCGCCTTACATGTCGAATAGACGACTTCTCCGGCAGCACCAAACTCACCTAACACACTGCTGACGACGACGATGGACAACGGTACGGAAAAAGCTTTTTTTTTCGTCAATGCCTGAGAAATACGAATCAGTGACTCGACGTGTAATGTCATCATCGCTTCGATTGAGCGTGTCGCTTGATCGACAAGCAGACCACTGAAACTAGTCCCGGCGATATGAACGAATCCGTCGACTGCAGGCAACGCTTCACAAAACGCTGTCAATTTTTCCCGGTCAGACAGATCGCCTGCGACGATTTTTGTCGTCACAGGCAATTGCTTTACCATCTGTTCGAGTTCGTGTCGCCGTTGGTGGGTGTGCAAGACCAGCTCATGCCCGTCTGCCGCCAAACGTAAGACGGTCGCCCAACCAATTGCGCCACTCGCTCCCGTAATTAAAATCCGCATCGGTCAAGCATACGGTTTGACGATTGAAATCGCACGATTTTCAAGCGCAAACAATTCGTCAAAACGGGCTTCGATTTCTTCTTTTGTAATGGATGCGATCAACGTCGGTAACGTAAACAAGTTCGTCCCGGCTAACGCATGACGCGAAAACTGATTCGCAATGAATTCCGGTGAATTAAGTGCCCGGAGGAATTTTCCTTGCATCATGTTTCGTTTGCGAACGACTTCCGTCTCTTCGAACGCTGGACGGGCCGCTAATAATTTTTCATACGCTGTAATGAAACGATCCGGATCTTCCGTTTCCATCCCGAATGTCGCAAAGGCGAATTCTTCTTCACTCGAGTAATCGAAGCTGAATGTATCGTCAATCAAACCATCTTCGTACAACGCAAGGTACGTCGAAGACGTCTGATCGAACAACAGATGTAACAACAGTTCGCTCGTCAGTTCACGACGCAGCTGCTCTTCGCCACCAAGTGACGTATCTTTATAACCAATCAACACTTTAGGTGTCTTGACGTCGAGTTCCAGCTCCACTCGTTTCCGGGCAACGGCTTTGGGTTCAACGCCGTAATCCCGTTCGATTGCCGGACGATCCGCATAATTCTTTTTCGCCTGATTTGCTTTGATCAGATCTAATGTTTCTGCCGGGTCGATATTTCCGACGACGAACAGAACCATGTTCGACGGGTGGTAAAACGTCTGGTAACACGTGTAGAGGTCTTCCGCCGTGATTTGATTGATTGATTCCGGTGTTCCCGCGATGTCGATCCGGACCGGATGTTTGGCGTACATCGATTCAATCAGACCAAAGAACAGACGCCATCCCGGATTATCTTGATACATCTGAATTTCTTGGGTGATGATTCCTTTTTCCTTTTCCACACTTTCTGCCGTAAAGTACGGATCTTGGACGAAATCAATCAACGTTTCGAGATTTTGCTCAATCAATGAAGTCGCCGAGAACAGATAGGCGGTCCGGGAAAACGACGTAAAGGCATTGGCCGAAGCACCGAGCCGGCCAAACTGTTGGAAGACGTCACCTTGCTCCGACTCAAACATCTTGTGCTCGAGGAAATGAGCAATCCCGTCCGGTACATTGACCCAATCGCCATCTTTTTTAAAGCGATTATCAATCGATCCGTACCGGGTCGTGAACGTCGCATATGTTTTTTCATAACCTTTTTTCTGAAGAAGATAAACGGTTAGTCCGTTATCGAGCTGTTCAAAAAAAACGGTTTCGTCTGTATCGTGATACGTTACCTGTTCCATTATTCTTCACCTCGCAATAGATAAACGGCTTCCAGTTCGATTGTCGCTGCCAACCGGACGACATCTTCCCGGGTCGCCGTCTCAATGATATGAATCTCGTCTTCCAGTGTCAGTCCACGCATTTTTGATCCATTTAACCACCCGATCAATTGACCGGGCTGATCGAGAATCTGACGACGTGCATTGATCAGCATCGCTTTTGTTTGCGTCAACTCTTCATCCGTGAACACTCCGGCTTTCAAATCCGTCAACTGTTCAGCGATGATCGTTTCTGCTCGCTCCGCCTGTTTCGTCTCGACACCAGCATACACATATAAGGCACCATTCAGAGCCGCATACCGCGACGCCGCATAATAGGCCAAACTCTCTTTTTCACGGACATTCATAAACAGCTTCGAGTGGGGGAATCCACCAAATAAACCGTTGACGATTTGCATCCGAATCGAATCAACTGACGTCGGATCAACCGCTACCCGGT
The DNA here is from genome assembly GCF_018618815.1 of Exiguobacterium sp. s128. Lineage (NCBI taxonomy): Bacteria > Bacillati > Bacillota > Bacilli > Caryophanales > Exiguobacterium > Exiguobacterium sp. s128. Next base: position 15,608 of record NZ_JACSMT010000020.1, read on the forward strand.
AGCCTAAGTGTAATTTCCCCTGTTTGATCGGTTGGGTCTCAGACGATCGTTTGACACCCGCGACTTGTTTTTGAGCCGGAATGTAATGGCTGACCTTTTCAGCATGTGATGGTAAGAACGACAAGGCATCTTCCATCTCGTCTTGCGTGACATGACCGACGACAAAAACGTCGATTCGGTCTTCTTCGACCATCGAGCGGTATGTATCGCGTAACGAAGCCGGTGTGATCTGTTCAAGTGCTTCTAACGTCCCGAGTGACGGCAGGGACACGGCTTCTCCTGGTGCCATCAATTCGAGTAGACGCTGTTGCGCAAAACGCATCTTATCGTCATACAACGAACTGATCCGTAACGCATGCAACCGTTTTTCCTGTTTGACGAACTGTTCGCGGAAACCGCCTTCCGTCAAGTCGGGATAAAAGATCATCTGTTCAAGTAGATCAAGGGCTTCTTCGAGAAGTGTCTCATGACGGACAAGGTCGCCGCGTACGATATCGAGTTGGAAGGAGATGACATGTTCTTCTCCAAACTTCGAGGCATCCGCGTATAACCCGGCATCATACAATGTTTCGAGCGGTTCGCGTAAGGCTTTCATCGACGGATAGGCCGCTGTCGATTTCTCCATGATATAAGGCAGCAATGCCCGGCTCGTCAAGGTCTGTTCTTCAAGTGGTGCGGAAAACGTGACGAGGACCGTCGTCGTCTTGAATTTTTCGGTCGGAACGAGATGAAACGTCGTTCCTTGTTTTTTCCAGGTTTGAAATGACTGACTCATGCTTCTCCACCCTTTCGTTTGAATACATTTGCGCTTCGCAAGTATTCGATGTCTGCTTTTTGATTGACGGCATTTTCATACCGCGCTGCCGTAAAGAAGAAATCACTTAACCGATTGATGAACGGTAACAGATGATGCGCCTGTTCGACGTCAATCATCGCTCGCTCGACCCGTCGACAAACCGTCCGTGCGACATGGAGACAAGCTGCTGCTTCAGTTCCTCCGGGTAAAATGAACTTATCGAGCGGGGGGGACAAGACGGTCAAGCTGTCAATCCAACTTTCAAGATCATCCGTTGCCGTTGCGCTGAGACGAGATGGTTTTTGTTCGACGTACATCAGGTCACTGCCACAATCAAATAAGACGTGCTGAATGACCGTCAGTTGTTCCTTCACTTCAATCGAAGTTGCTTTCGTCCGGGCTAGACCGACAAAACTATTTAATTCGTCGAGCTCTCCCATCAATGTGATCCGGACGTCATTTTTTTTGACCCGTCCGCCGACGAGCGATGTATCCCCATCATCACCTGATTTAGTATAAATTTTCAAACGACTCACTCCTATAGCGAAAGGAAGCGAATCATAAAGTTCGCTTCCTTTGTTTTTTTGGTAATTGAATTCGGAACACAGAGCCTTTTCCAAGTTCACTTTCGACTTGGACTTCACCATCGTGTGACCGAACGACGTTAGCGACGATCGCAAGACCAATCCCCGTCCCTGTTTTGCCACGTGTCCGTGCTTTATCCGCTTTATAAAAACGGTCAAACACAAACGGGACATCTTCTTCCGGAATCCCGTCTCCCGAATCAATTACAGATAAAGATATAGTTTCCCTATCTTCCACGATTTCAATCTTGATTTGACCATCTTCCGTATAACGTAACGCATTTCCAAGTAAATTCGTCATCACCTGATCCATTTGATCCGGATCGGCTTCAAATTGGACATTCGGTCCGACGACTTCAAAGGACACCCGTTTTTCCAGACCCATCTGCTTGAATTTTTTAATCATTCGTTTGGCAAATGGAACAGCTTCGATTAATTCCACCCGTTGTTCCTGATATCCGGCTTCCATCCGGGCAAGGTCAAGCAGGTCGTTGACGAGACGCGACAGCCGTTGCGATTCGTCATAGATGATCGAGGCGAACTCTTTTGTGGCCTCGTCACTTTCTGTCATTCCATCGACGATTGCTTCCGAGTAGCCCTGTAACATGACGAGAGGTGTCCGTAACTCATGACTGACGTTGGCGACAAAATCGGCGCGCATCTTCTCAAGTTGCTGCGCTTCCGTCATGTCCCGTAAGACGGCGACGGCACCGATCTGTTCTTCCTGCTCAAGCAACGGACTGACGATGATGATGTAGTACCGACCTTCGCGTTCGAAAGAAACCGTCATCTCCGTTTCTTTACGCATGACCGTCTGAAACAGTTCAATCAATTCATCCGGAACCGGTGCTCCCGCGAGGAATGCCTCTGCTGGTGGGTTGGTCGCGAGCAACTCGCCCGAGTCAGAGAAGGTCAGGACACCGTCCGCCATACATTTTAAGATCGACGATAACAAATGCCGCTCTTTGTCGAGATCCGTGACATATTGATTGAGCTGACTGCTCATTTCATTGAAGGCTAACGCCAAATCACCGATCTCATCACGGGATCGTTGCGTCAGACTCTGATCGAATTTCCCTTCGCCGGCTTCGACGACCGCTTGCCGAATCGTTCGGAGCGGCGCTGTAATGCGGGTGGAAAGGAAAAAGGCAAACACCGTCGTGCCGATGATGGCAAGCAACACACAGAGTTGAATGATCTGACGCGCCCCTTCGTTTGCCTGTTCGATGTTCGTCAACTGTTCAATCAGATACATCGTTCCGCTGCCACTTTCGGTGATGAAGGGCGCCCGGTAAGCCAGTGCTGCTTTTCCGTCAAACGTCTCATAGTTCCCGATCGCCGTCTCCCCTTCTTCACCATCAACGGCTTTCCAGTTTTGCCGTTCCAGTTCCTTGATGATTCGCGTTGCCTTCTCTTCCGAGATGTTCGTTTCGACCGTATCTTCCTTCGTTGTCGCAATCAATGTCGCGCCATAGATATCGGTAATTTCGATTGCGGTCGCCGAACCTTCCTCCAGACCACTGTGGGCTTGAATAACGGTTTCGACCTGCTGACCGAGTTTCGCCAGATGACCCCGTTCTTGTTCGATATGAAACGAATTAAAGAATTCGAGTAACAAAATCGTCAAGGCAATCAAGACGACGGAAACAAGTAATAAAATCGTTCCCCATAGTTTGATGACGACACTCTGTAGCCATTTCATCGTCAAGCAGGATGGTTCTCGAACTTATAGCCGACACCCCAAACTGTCGTAATCATCTGAGCCGCACTTGGTGACAGGCGGTTCAATTTTTCACGTAACCGTTTGACATGGGTATCGACTGTCCGTAAGTCGCCGAAAAACTCGTAATTCCAAACTTCTTTTAACAATTGCTCACGTGAAAAGACTTTGTCCGTCTGTTTCGCAAGGAAATATAGCAATTCGTATTCTTTTGGTGTCAAGTTGACTTCCTGTGACTCGACCGTGACACGGTGAGCATCATTGTCGATCGTCAAATGCGGGAAGACGATGACATCTTTTGTTTTCGCGTCCGTGTGTAAAAACTTCGTCGCACTCGCACGACGCAAGATGGCCTTGACCCGTAAGACGACTTCGCGTGGACTGAACGGTTTGACGATATAATCGTCCGCCCCCATCTCAAAGCCGTGGACGCGGTTCGTCTCTTCCCCTTTTGCCGTCAGCATGACGATTGGTGTCGCTTTTGTCTTCCGTAGTTCTTCACAGACCTGCATCCCATCAAGCTTCGGCATCATCAAATCAAGTAGAATCACATCATATTCTGTCTCAAGCGCCATCTCGAGAGCTGTTTCTCCGTTATCCGCTTCTTCAATCGTAAAATTCTCACGTTCGAGATACATTTTTAATAAACGTCGAATCCGTTCCTCGTCATCGACGACTAAAATACGCGCTTCTTCTGACATCAGTTGATTCCTCCCATAAACTAATCTATCTAGCTCTATCCTACTACTCTTCTAGTATACTATGAAACAAAAAGAAATAGCGTCTTCGACCTTGGAATTCCAATTGACCTCACCAAAAAGGATGAGAAACGGAAATGTTCTTCCGTCACCCATCCTGGATGATGCTGCTATTTCTTCCTCACTCATTAAGCGTACGAGTGAAGACCGGCTACCACCAGATTGACGAAGACGAGGTTAAACATGATGACCGCGAATCCGCCGACACATAACCAGGCTGATTTTTTGCCAATCCAACCACGCTGTATGCGCATGTGCAGATAAAAGACGTAGAAGAGCATCGTAATCAGTGCCCATACTTCTTTTGGATCCCAGCCCCAGTAACGGCTCCATGCCATCTGTGCCCAAATCATCGCGAAGATCAAACCACCAAGAATGAAGATTGGTAATCCGATTGCAATCGCGCGGTAACTGATTTCATCCGCTGTCTCAAGATCGATTTTGCGCGCAATCGGCTTTAAGCTCTCTGCGAGACGTTTCCGTAAAATGACGAACCGGAGTAAGGCGTACAAGACTACCCCACCAATCAATGACCATAAGACCGTATTGACTTTATTGGCATTGAGGAAGTTCGGTAATTCAGCGACAGCACCTGAACCGGAGATGATTTTCCCGTTTTCAGGACCCGTTAAGACCGGCATCGTGTACTCATGTTGCATCGTCGCACCATTTTTCGCGACATATTCAATCGTTGAGTTTGTGCCAAGTGCGTTGAACAATAGACCAACGACGATATAACCGACGACACATGCAAGTGAAAACATGACGACTTCGAGCCACGTCCGTGTTTTCGATTCTTTACTAAAGTCCGTCGCGTGGATCAGATACAACAAGCCCGTCGCAAAACTGACGGCAAGAATTCCTTCTCCGAGTGCTGCTGTCGTGACGTGAATTTTCAGCCAAACACTTTGTAAGGCTGGAATCAACGGTTGCACTTCATCCGGGAACATCGACGCGTAGGCGATGACGAGTAAGGCTACCGGCATCGCGACAAGTCCAAGGACGTTGTTGCGATAAATCCCGTACACGATCAGGAAACCAAGGACCATCATCATGCCGAAGAATGTCGTATATTCATATAAGTTCGAGACCGGAACGTGACCCGCCCCCGCCCAGCGTGTAAAGAAGTAACCCAGTTGGGCAGCAAACCCAAGAATCGCGAGTGAAAAAGCGATTTTTCCGGAACGTGTTGGTCCCTTCTTACCGCTCGTCGCAACGGCAAAGAAACCGGTACTGATCAGATATAAGATAAAAGATGCGAGCAATAAGTTGCTACTCAAGCTAAGCAGATTCATTTCGATTCCCCCTCTTCTCGCAACTTCTGCCGGTCTTCTAATGATGGAAGTCCCACTTCAGTCAGTGCGAGATTGGCCTCTTTTTGAAGCCCAAGTGCGTTTTTGTTCGTAAAACCAGCGATGTTGATTTGCCCGTTCGTTTCTTTTAACCATAATCTCCGGTGTGGCCAGTACATACCAAGCAACAGACCAAACATGAAGATCATTCCGCCCGCAAACAAGAAGGGCAACGTCAAATCTTTTTTGATCCGGACACCTGAGATATTCGAGAGTTCCGTTCCCGCGAAGCCCATCTTGTACTGATTCTCATCACCCCCGACATTGAGTTTGATGCCGATCAGGCTTCGTTCACCTTCTGGATGTTCTGGTGATTTAATCGTAAAGACAAATGCTGGATTGACTGGACGGGATGAGTTCGTCGTCGGTTTTCCGTCTTTGACGACAAAGTCCGGTAAGAAGTCTTTTAGTTCCACTTCATACCCATCTTTTAATGGATATGTTTCTTGTGGGTTGCGTAAATCGACTTTGATCGTATCGACAACTTTGCCCGTTTTTTGATTTTCGATGTTAAAGGACATCGTCTTGAATTCCGGGTCTGCCGCATATTGTTCTTGGAAGACTTGATAATTTCCGAATTCAAACGGTTGGTTGACGGCCGTTTCACCTGTCTTGATTTTTTCGAGTTTCGGCTTAAAGTCATCCGTCATCCCGTCTTTTTTGTAAAGGGTCATTTGCGTATCATAGTTTTTCGGAACACTTCCGCCGGCTCGTTTTAAAGCCTCACTGAATTTCTCATCCTCTTTTGCCGGATCGTAGAATTCGATGTTAAAGGCGTTGTTCTCGAGGTAGTACTCGTTATCTGTCGCCTCGACCGGTAACGTCTCCCCTTCACGAATCCACAACAGTTCATCTTCATGCATGCCAGGAACGATTCGTAACATCGCGCCACCAAAAAATAGGACTAATCCGATATGGTTGATATACGGACCCCAACGACCGAATCGTTGTTTTTCTGCCAAGAGGGCACCGTCTTGCCGACGGATCTTGTAGCCTTTTTTCTTTAATAACGGTTCGATGGCATCAATCTGGTTTACCGTTCCAGTCGCTTCAGCGCCAAATCGCTGACCGCCCATAAAACGGTCGGACTGGATGACCGGTTGTTTCTTCAACGCGCGATAAAGCGGGAAGAAACGGTCGATCGACACGATGATGATCGAAAGTAACAATAGTGTAATCAGTCCGATGTACCACCATGATTCGAATAGGTTGTGGAATCCTAACGCATAATACATATCGCCGGCCGTACCATATTCTTTACCGTAAAACTCTTCCGGTGGGATCGCTTGTGGAATGTACATCTCTTGCGGGAAGATCGTTCCGACCCCACTTGCGATGATGATTAAGCCGATCAGCCAAAGCCCGACCTTGACGGATGAAAAGAACGTCCATGTCCGGTCAATCCATGACTGATTTTTCCGTTTCGAACGAAGCTCGGCTTCCTCATAACGCATATCCAGTTGCTTATATTCCTGCTGCATCATAAATTCCCCCTCGATGCGTTACTCGTTTGCTTTTTTAATCATTTCTTCCAGTTTTGCCTGATCGATTTCACCTTCATACTTTTCGACGACTTTACCTTCTTTATTGATGATGAAGGTCACCGGCAAATTGTAGATCCCATAGGCTTTTTCGACCGAGCTGTTCGTATCCATCAAAATTGGATACTCCGTCCCGCCAATCTCTTTGATGAAACTTGAGACACGGACCGGTGTTTCACCGACATTGACCGCAGCGAAATTGACGCCTGCTTTTTGCATCATGTCATAGTTGTCATTAATCAATGGCATTTCTTTTTTACATGGTTCACAGAACGTACCCCAAAAATTAAGCAGCAGTCCTTTTCCTTTGTACTCATCCATCGTATGCTGTTTTTCTCCATACAGATCAACAAGTGCAAATCCTGGGGCATCATCACCGGCAAGGACTCGACCGTCCTTGTCTCGTGTCGCTTGATCGACAAATTGCATGATGACGACCGCACCGGCGAATAATACCATCGTCATGATCATTAACCGCCAAAATGAACGTTTTTTCTTCTTTTGCTTCGCGGCTGCTAGCCGCTCATCCGGGTTTTGATTCGTTTTTTTCATGTTGCACCGCCTCCACCCATATTGTACTTGAAATCGCTTAAATGTTGACAGAATGTGAAATACGTTAATCGTTTTGTCACAAACAAAGAAAACTCAACCCGCAGGCTGAGCTTCTCGCTTTACAAATTAACGTTTTTTTGTGTTCTTACGTCTTTTCGTAGGGGGAGCAACCGGATCCGCCAGCTCACGCAATTGATTGACTTCTTTTTTCGAAAGTTCACGCCAGTCGCCTGATGTCAATCCAGCCAGTGTCAAGAAACCAAACTGTTCACGTTTCAGCTTGATGACTTCCGCACCGAGTGTTTCAACCATTTGACGGACTTGACGGTTATGACCTTCATAGATGACCATTTCTAAAATGGCTGTGTTCTTTTTCTTATCGACGTCACGCATCTCGACACGTGCCTTGCCTGTCTTGAATCCGTCCGGTAAGACGACACCTTTTTCAAGACCTTTGACATGATAATAATCCGGCACCCCTTTGATCTTAACGATATACCGTTTCGGAACTTTGTATTTCGGGTGAAGCAAGAGGTTTGAAAATTCACCGTCGTTCGTCAACAGTAACAAACCGCTTGTATTGTAATCGAGACGACCGACCGGGAACACACGGTGCCCAGGCGGAACCAAATCGACGACTGTCTTACGTCCTTTGTCATCTTCTACCGTCGAGACGACACCTGTTGGTTTGTACAACATGTAGTAGACGTGTTCTTCACGTTCCAGTTTGACACCGTCGACCTCTACTTCCGCACGGCCTCCGACTTTCGTCCCAAGTTCGGTAATGATTTTCCCGTTGACTTTGACACGACCTTCTGTAATCAGTTCTTCTGCTTTACGTCGCGATGCGACACCAGCTTGGGCGATAATTTTTTGTAGACGTTCCATTAATTTATTCTCTCCTCTAGTGACGACTCATTCCGGAAAAATAGGTCTCCATCCGCTTCCAGTGTTTCTTCAAACTCAAGCGGTGGTAACTCTTCGATACTGTTCAGTCCGAAGTGATCCAAAAAATGATCCGTCGTCTTATACAATTTTGCACGCCCGACGCCTTTAGCCCGCCCGGCTTCATCAATTAATCCTTTTGCACTCAACGTATGAATGACACGTTCCGTCTTGACCCCACGGATGACTTCGATATCGGCCCGTGTGACCGGCTGTTTGTACGCGATGATGACCAGGGTCTCCATCGCAGCGCGGGACAGACTGTCTTCCGCAAGCGAACCGGCATACGCCTGCACATACGGTGACATCTCTTTTCGAGTGACCATCTTAAAGACTCCACCCGATTCGACGATTTGTAACACTCGTCCGTCAGCTTCAAACGTCGCTTGAAGGGCATGCAACTGTTCTCGAGCGGCTGCCTCGCTGATTTCAAGGACTTGACTCAGACCACGTGGATCAATGCCGTCGTCTCCGACGACAAACAATAAACTTTCAATGATACGATCATACGCCAATCTGATTCTCCTCCTTCACTAAGGCACGCAACAAGATGTCGTCATTCATCTGTTCGCAGGCGACGACACGTTGTTTTACGAGTTCGAGCACCGCCAAGAAACTGACGACCAACTCTTCGACGGTCGGTTGCTCCGTAAAGAAACCAAAAAAGGTCGTCCCGTCATTCGCGAAGACATATTCCGAAACATGAACCATCTGTTGCTCAAGCGTCCGTTCTTCCCGTTTGACGGTTTTGGAACGACGTACCTTCCAGGCGACACGTTGACGCATCTTTTCATAAGCACGCAACAAGTCACTAAAGGACAGGTTACCGCTATAATCCTGTGAGTCCGCATCGAGATACGCCATCAAGTCTTCCGGCTGTTTTGAAAAAAGTTCAAGTCGGGCTTCTTCTTTTTCTTTCAGGACAAGTGCCGCTTCCTTGTATGCTTTATATTCAATCAGTTGCTGAATCAACCCTTCTCGTGTCGGATCCTCCTCAAAATCAGGAACTTCTTCGAAATCTGTCTGTTCGACAGGTAACAGTTGTTTACTTTTTAATTGCAAGAGCGTTGCTGCCATGACAAGATATTCACTTGCAACATCCAGTTCCAGATGTTGCATCGCTCGAATATAGGACACATATTGATCCGTCACGATCGATACGGAAATATCATACAGGTCAATCTCTAGTTTACCAATCAAATGTAACAACAAATCCAACGGGCCTTCAAACGCATCCATCTTCACACTGTATGATTCCATGATTCTCCCTGCCCATCAACGTTTTTTGCGCCTTAGTATACCACACATCACGCTACTTCGACTATGCTATATTAAAAGGAAAGGAGGTGCACCGATGCATCCAATCGAACAATTCGCTTTCGAATTTAATGTGCAACAGGACTATTTCGAGTGCCACGAAGTGCTTGAAGAACTGTGGCAAGCAGGTCATCGACAAGATGAGGCCCTCGTCGCCTTGATCCAGCTTGCGGTCGCGCGGTACCATCATCGCCGGGGGAACTTACCCGGTGCCATGCGGACCTATCCGAAAGCCTTTCAAAAAATCACACGTCACAAAGGCTCGTTGACGGGTCACGGCATCGACGTCGACCGTCTACTCGCGTTACAACCGCTGTTCACTCAGCCCGACTATCAGCACTTGCCGTTACCGTTAACGGAAGACTTGACGCGACGTGTCCAACAACTTCCGATTGAATATCGGCACGACCCGTCCTTTTTACTGCATAAACATGTGTTGCGTGATCGACAAGATGTCATCACGGCGAGACAGATTGCTCTAGCTGCACGGGCAAGGAAATGAAAAAACCGGTCCGAAAATACATGGACCGGTTTTTATTGGGTTTTCCACTTTTCAACAAGCCGACTGGTTTCTTCCGTTGCCCCCGTAATCTCCATTCGGATCATCTTTTCTGCCGCATCAAGCAACATGTAAGACATCCGTTCTCCCCGGAATGACGGGGACAAGGCGATATGTTTCAATTCAGCGTGGCCATCCACTAATTGAAACCCGATGATTCCGATAAAGTCTTCATCTTGTTTATAGAGATACAACTGTTGATTTTCATCTTGTTCATAGGTTTGAACCGTTTCAAGCAAATACTTTGGATCCTTCACTTCACACGAAAAAGCGATTAACCCCATCGCGGTCCGTTCATTCAACTTTTTATATTTTACTAGCATCTGATTCTACACCTTCCTAGTTTCAACAACTCTCAGGAGTATGATCGACTGAGACTTGTTTATTCTACACCTTCTCGACTCAAATTACCTCACTTTTTTGTCCATTCACACAAAAATCAAGTTGAAATCCGGTGGATCATCGTTCGCTTGCCATGCTTTTCTCAGGAGATATTTTTTTCCGCCGGCGCGTGATTGTGTCTAGACAAGAACAGGGGCTGGATTAGGAAATCCGCCCCCACGTTCCGCTTAAAGATCAATTTTTGCGTATTCTTCGACGGCTGTTTACGCTTTTTTCGAAGCCTCAAGCACCGTGATGAATTCACGCATATAATCTGGTAAATCGGGCGGACGACGGCTCGAAACGATATGTCCGTCGACGACAACGGCTTCATCGTGCCAAATCGCCCCGGCATTCGTCATATCATCCTTGATCCCCGGTGTACTCGTGACGTTGACTCCGTCTAAAACACCTGCTGAAATCAAGACCCAACCGGCATGACAGATCTGACCGATCGGTTGTTTCGTTTGATCAAAGTGGCGGACCATGGCAAGGACGGAATCAAACCGGCGTAATAAATCTGGTGACCAGCCGCCCGGTACTAAAATCGCATCGTAATCTGCCGGATTGATCTCGTCAAACGTTTTGTCTGACACAATCGGGACACCGTATTTTCCGATGTATTTTTCATCGGCCTTTTCACCGACGATCTCAACGACGGCCCCTTCTTCCCGTAATCGGTGGACCGGGTACCACAGCTCTAAATCTTCAAAATCATTACTGACAAGTTGGATGATTTTTTTTCCTGCTAAACGCATCATGGATCGCTCCTTCATTTTTGGATTCTTTTTGTCACTTCCCGTAATCAACCGAAAAAAAACTCCCCTTCTTTCATCAAAGAAGGAGAGGAATGACTTACGCTTCGACGCGAATTTCTTTAATGCCGGCGCCTTGCTTCATTTTTTGAGCATGTTCAAGACCGGATGTCACTTGTCCGAAGACCGTATGCACGCCGTCGAGATGCGGCTGTGGCTCGTGGACGACGAAGAATTGGCTTGATCCTGTGTTACGGCCTGCGTGCGCCATTGAAAGCGAACCGGCTTTGTGTTTGTGCGGGTATGATGTTGACGTTTCACATGGAATCGTCTTACCAGAACCACCCGTTCCGTTTCCGATCGGGCAACCGCCTTGTGAGACAAAGCCCGGGATGACACGGTGGAAGTTCAATCCATCGTAGAAGTTCGAGTTTGCAAGGTTCTCGAAGTTTTCTGTTGTGATCGGTGCGTCGTCATTAAACAATTCAAACTCAATTTTATTTCCGTCTTCTAATAAGATATATCCAGTTTTTTGCATCGTATACCAACCTTTCGCGCTTTTCAGCTAATGGTGTTCGCCACGACATCTATCATGGCTCCGTTATCTAGTGTATCAAACCTTTACTCAAAACGCAGGTTTTTTACTCACTCGACCGCAGATTCAAGAATTTCGAGTATAACCGTTTCATTTGCCTCGACGGTCGCCCGAATCCCGTTCGGTAACGTCAGGACCGGATCGGTGTGCCCGAAGTCTGCGTCGAGCACGACCGGGAAGTCATAGCCGCGTGTTGCCCGTAAGATGATGTCCTTCAGCGGGAAGTCCGGATCAAAATCGACTTTGCGGGAAAATCGTCCGACGACGAGCGCCGAAATCTTGTCATAGGCCCCGAGATGCCGCAGTTGTGTGAAGTACCGGTCGATCGTTTCCGGCGTCTCAATTTCATCGTCTTCAAGCATCAGGACGACACCGTCGAATGACGGCATGTACGGTGTACCAGCAAGCAATAACAGTGTTCCGAGGTTACCCGCGAGGATCGGACCCGTTCCCTTTCCTTCCCGGGCGACGATGTATCCGTCATTGACGACATGTGTCCGTTTCCGGTCGTCCGCGACGTCCCAGCGTAAGACTTCATCCGTCCACTCGTCTGACGCTTCGATTTGACCAATCGGTCCGGTCTGCATCAGCGTTTTTTCAAACCACTTTTGCGTATACTCGTCGAGTCCTTGCAGCTGACCGAACTGCGGTAAAATCGCCGGTCCGATGAACGTCGTCAAACCGGTCTTCGCATAGATACCGGCATGAAGCGCCGTGATGTCGCTATAGCCCATGAAGATTTTTGGATTGTTCCGAATCAGATCATAATCCAATTCATCGAGCAGTTGATGCGAGTTGAAGCCGCCAATCGTCGTAATGATCGCCTTGATCGATGGGTCAGCAAATGCCATATGTAAATCCTGGATCCGCTCGCCGATTGTCCCTGCCGTGTGGCTGTGGACAGCCGTCGTATTTGGCATCACGAGGACTTGAAAGCCCATCCGTTCGAGCGTCTCGATTCCCCGTTGCAGACGACGGGGTACGTATGCTGCGACCGCGGATGCCGGTGAGAGGATTGCAATCGTATCGCCGACAGTTAGTTTTTTTGGTTTCATCTGTATTCCCCCTTACGTCATTCATTTTACTATAACAAAAAACAACCGACTGGGAAAGAAACCCAGACGGTTGTCAAAAAACGACTTATTGGATGACCGCGTGAACGAGTGGACGTGCTTCTGGCTTCGTCTCACTGATATGGTACGCATGATCCATTTTTTCGATGGCTTGATCGAGTGTTTCTTTGTTCGAACGGAGTGTAGCGATGACATCACCGACTTCAACATAGTCTCCGACTTTCTTGAACAAAGTGACGCTTGCTGCATGGTCGATGACATCAGTCTTCGTTGCACGACCGGCACCAAGAATCATGGCTGCGACACCGACTTCATCCGCGATGATTTCCGAGACGTATCCTGCTTTAGACGCGACGAAATCTTTTTCGAATTTCGTTTCGAGTGCTTTCGACATATCGTCGACGAGCGACGCGTCGCCGCCTTGCGCTGCGATGAATTTCTTGAAGACGTCGAGCGCTGCTCCGTTCGCAAGACGTGTCTCGAGATCCGCATACGCTTCGTCAAACGTCGGGTAGAACTCACCGAGAACTGCCATATGTGAAGCAATCGTCAAGGCGATGACTTTCAAATCACGAACATCTTTCCCTTGAAGGACTTCGATCGCTTCCTTGACTTCGTTCGCATTTCCGATTTCGTTTCCAAGCGGCTGATCCATGTCCGTGATGACGGCAATCGTCTTCCGGTTGACGCTTTTCCCGATCGAGACCATCTCTGTTGCGAGGGCTTTGGCATCGTCTAACGATTTCATGAAGGCACCAGAACCCGTTTTGACGTCGAGGACGATACTGTCGGCACCAGCTGCGATTTTTTTCGACATGATTGAGCTTGCGATCAATGGAATCGAGTTGACCGTCGCCGTCACGTCACGTAAGGCATACAATTTTTTATCGGCCGGTGTCAGGTTACCGGTTTGACCGATGATCGCCATTTTGATGTCGTTGACTTGCGAAACGAATGCTTCTTCCGACAATTCAACATCAAATCCTGGGAATGCTTCGAGTTTGTCGATTGTTCCGCCGGTGTGACCAAGACCACGTCCGCTCATCTTCGCAACCGGAATCCCGATTGACGCGACAAGTGGTGCGACGATCAGACTGATTTTATCGCCAACGCCGCCTGTTGAGTGTTTGTCGACTTTTTTACCGTGGATCCGTGATAAATCAATCACGTCACCTGATTCGACCATCGCCATCGTCAAATCCGCGATTTCACGATCCGACATCCCTTGATAAAAAATCGCCATCGACATCGCTGACATTTGATAGTCAGGAATGTCACCATTCGTGAATCCTTCGACCATCGCTTTAATATCGGCTGTTGATAACTCGCCGCCGTCTCGTTTTGTTGCAATCAAATCTACCATACGCATAATAAGTTCCTCCTCTAGAATAATTCGTGCTTACATTTTTTTAATTGAACCACGGACGAGCGACAAGAAATGGGCTCGGACACGTTCTGTTGTTTCCATGACTTCATCATGATGGAGTGGTTGATCGAGAATCCCTGCTGCCATGTTCGAGACACATGAAATTCCAAGGACACGCATATCCGCGTGACGGGCGACGATGACTTCCGGAACCGTCGACATCCCGACGACATCTCCGCCGAGTAACCGGGCGAGTTTGACTTCAGCCGGTGTTTCATATGTCGGTCCTGTATTCCCGAAGTAGACACCTTGACGGACTGTAATGCCCAGTTCATCTGCCGTGTCTTGCGCAAGACGCAACAACTCTGCATCATACGGTTTTGACATGTCCGGGAAACGTGGTCCCATCTCATCGACGTTTTTGCCGATCAACGGGTTTGTGCCGAAGAAGTTGATATGATCTGTGATCAACATCAAATCGCCCGGTTCGAATGCTTCGTTACAGGCACCGGCTGCATTCGTGACGATCAGTGTTTCGACACCAATCGCTTTCATGACACGGACCGGGAATGTGACCATTTCCATCGAGTAGCCTTCGTAGAAGTGGAAACGTCCTTGCATCGCGACGACTTGTTTGCCTTCGAGTGTCCCGAAGACGAGTTGCCCGGCATGGCCTTCGACCGTCGACACCGGGAAGTTCGGGATATCGCTGTAAGGAATCGCAATCGGATTTTCGATGTCATCCGCAAGGACACCGAGTCCTGACCCGAGAATCAAACCGATTTCCGGTTTCGCTTGCATCTTGCTTTCTAAATACGAACGTGTTTCATTCCAATTGACTGTCATCTGAATCGCTCCCTTAAAATTAAAGTTCTGTTAAGAAACTCTTACCGTGTGCCGGCATCTTCACGTTGAAGTTATCAGCAACCGTCGCACCAAGATCCGCGAACGTCGAACGAATACCTAAATCATTTGCGACACCATTTTTCCGGTAGGCAAGGAGTGGCACATACTCACGTGTGTGGTCCGTTCCCGGGTGAACCGGATCATTTCCATGATCGGCTGTGATGATCAACAAATCATCTTCCTGAAGACGATCAAAAACTTCCGGCAGACGGGCATCAAATTCTTCGAGCGCCTGACCGTATCCTTGTGGATCACGACGGTGACCGAACAAGGCATCAAAATCGACGAGGTTCAAGAAGCAGAGTCCTGTAAAATCACGATCCAGTTGGTTGACGAGCTGATCCATTCCATCCATGTTCGACTTTGTCCGGATGGCATCCGTCACGCCTTCACCGTCAAAGATATCCGCGATTTTCCCAAGCGAAATGACGTCGAGTCCTGCTGTTTCGAGTTCGTTCATGACAGTCCGGTCAAACGGCTTCAAGGCATAGTCGTGACGATTCGACGTCCGGACCCAAGCCCCTTGTTCGCCGAGAAACGGGCGGGCAATGATTCGACCGAGCATGTATGGATCATCACGAGTGATGTCACGCGCATATTCGCAAATCCGGTACAATTCTTCGAGCGGTACGACTTCTTCGTGTGCCGCGATTTGAAGCACGGAATCGGCAGACGTATAGACGATCAAGGCGCCTGTCTCAACATGTTCTTGACCGAGCTCGTCCAAAATCTCCGTACCAGAAGCCGGTTTGTTCCCAATGATTTTGCGACCAGAAAACGTTTCAAGACGACCAATCAAATCTTCCGGGAATTTTTCGAAGACGCGGAATGGCGTATCAATCCGTAAGCCCATGATTTCCCAGTGTCCCGTCATCGTATCTTTTCCGGCAGACACTTCCTCCATCTTTCCATAGGAAGCAAGCGGTGCAAGTTCTGCTGATACACCTTGAACCGGTTCGATATGCGACAGGCCCAGTTTTGCCAGATGTGGCATATTGAGTCCATTACGCTCTTGTGCGATGTGACCAAGCGTATGTGCACCTACATCACCAAATTGTTCTGCATCCGGCGCTTCGCCGATTCCCACTGAATCCATGACGACTAAAAAAATCCGTTTAAATGATTGAGCCATGTTAAAATTCCTCCTAAATACATAATTCTTACTAAATACAAATACAAGACAAATCCCGTTACGATTTTTCCCGCAAACAGGCTAGACCAAACCCTCTATTTGTCTGAAGTCAGACCTTTTTAATGCAGAACCATCACGCACGTGGATGATG
The DNA here is from genome assembly GCF_018618815.1 of Exiguobacterium sp. s128. Taxonomy (NCBI): domain Bacteria; kingdom Bacillati; phylum Bacillota; class Bacilli; order Caryophanales; genus Exiguobacterium; species Exiguobacterium sp. s128. The sequence continues at coordinate 32,091 of NZ_JACSMT010000020.1, forward strand.
GTTCTTATAGACATCGTGAAGTCTTGCCTTGTTGACATGCGTATACATTTGGGTCGTCGACAAATCCGCGTGACCCAACATTTCCTGGACGACCCGTAAATCGGCTCCGTTCTCAAGAAGGTGGGTCGCAAACGAGTGCCGCAAGACATGGGGGGTGATTTCTTTTTCAATCCCTGCTTCTTTGGCACGACGTTTAATCATCTTCCAAAAGCCTTGCCGCGATAAACGATTGCCCCGGCTGTTCAGGAAGACATAGTCGGTCTGTTGTCCCCCTAAACTATTCCGTGCTAACTCGAGATAGGTCGAGACACTGTCAATTGCCGTCTGACTAATCGGGATAATCCGTGTTTTATTTCCTTTTCCAAGACAAGATAAATAACCCAGTTCGAGCTGCAAGTCATTCAGCGTCAGTTGTAACAGTTCACTGACACGCATGCCTGTGCCGTACAACAACTCAAGCATCGCTGCATCGCGCCGGACGAGTGGATCATTTCCGACGACTGAATCGAGCAGACGAACGATATCCGTTTGACTCCAGACGACCGGCAGTTTTTTATCCGGTTTCGGTAAATCTAAATGCCGCGACGGATCGTGGCGGACGATTTGCCGTTCCACTAAAAACTGATGAAACGACCGAATCGAACTCGTTGATCGTCGAACGGTCGAGCGCGACTTTTGTGCGTCTAACAGAGATTCGATGTGAAGGACGATATGGTGTCGCGTGACGTCTTCCGCAGAAGAAATCCCTTCCCGCTCCAATGTCGTCAAGTACTGGTTCAAATCATTTCGATACGCAGCTGCCGTATTCGCCGACATCTGCCGTTCAATCACTAAATAGTCGATAAATGTCTCCAGTTGTTCCCTCACTGAACTCATCCTCTATCATTAAGAAATCGCTTACTTTCCCATCATATCAAAGGTGTAAACCGTTGTGAAGAGGTCTGACCTATATTTTTCAAAAAGAAAAACCGTCCTCAATTTTTCGAGGACAGTCAGACGGTTTGCGTTTGCGATTGTTCTAGTGCTTCCCGTGCGTGACGCTCTTGGCAGACCCGGCACACACCATGAAACGTCAACCGGTGATCCTTGATCTTAAACTGGAAACGGGAGACGATTTCTTTTTCCACGTCTTCTAACATATCATCTAAGATCTCTTCGACGGATCCGCATTCGATACAGACGAGATGGTGATGCGAATGACTCGCGCCCTCTTGCCGTAAATCAAATCGAGATACGCCATCTCCGAAATTGACTTTATCAACGACTTCTAGCTCCGTCAATAGCTCAAGCGTCCGGTAAACCGTCGCCAATCCAATGTCTGAGTTTTTTTCTTTGACCAATAAAAAGACATTCTCCGCACTGAGGTGGTCCGACTCATGTTCAAGTAAGATCCGCACGGTCGCTTCACGTTGGGGAGTCAGCTTATATCCTTTACCGCTCAGCTGTTTTTTTATACGTTCCACACGACTTTCCATCATAGCGCCCCCTTTGGTCGAAACTGATGATTTTATCATAGCTGATAATCAGTCCTTTTTCAAATTAAAATGATTATCAACTGAAAATCATTTAATTTAGAATGATTTTAATGTACGGATGTGCCAATGCTGAATCGCCATGATGGTTTTGGCATCGACAATCGTCCCATTCTCCACTAATTCAATTGCTTGTTCGAGCGTCAATGTCCGGTTCTCTAAAAACTCATCGGCATCCAGCTGACGTTGTCCTGCCGTCAAACCGGTTGCTTCATAAATATGTACCCGTTCACTGCAAAAGCCGGGGGCACCATAAAAATCAAAGACATGTGTCAATTCATTCGCTGTATAACCCGTTTCTTCCTTTAATTCCCGTCCTGCGCAAGCAATCGGATCTTCGTCTTTTTCAAGTTTCCCTGCCGGAATTTCAATCGATAATTGTTCAAAAGCTTTCCGGTACTGCTCGACAACCAACAAATCACCTTTTTCATCAAAGGCGATGATGGCGACGGCCCCGTTATGATAGACCAGTTCCCGAATCGATGTGTTGCCGTTTGGTAAACTGACGACATGTTTTTCGACGTTAAATACTTTTCCCTCGTAAATGATTTCCCGCTCTACTGTTTTTTCTTCCATCATAGACACCTCTTCTAATCAAATTTCGTCTTTTTCTCAGTATGCCTGTTTTCGGATTCTTGATGCAAGTCTGTTTCATTTTGCCAGAAGATGACCGGTTCGTGCAAATCCACTCCGGAACATCCATACACAAATATGCTAAACTGATACACAGTAGCATTAGTTGAAAGAAAAGAGGGATTGATATGACACTTGGATTAGGTACGATGACGATTTTAAAGCGGGGTCAAGAGGAAGCCACTGAAATTCTCCGGACTGCGCTCGACGAAGGAATCATTCATTTCGACACGGCGGATGTCTATGCGAATGGTGCCGTCGAATCACTGATCGGGCAAACGTTTTCGCCTGAAGATCGAAGCCGGCTGTTTCTCGCTTCAAAAGGCGGTAACCGGATGAATGACACGGGAACCGGGTGGACATGGGATCCAAGTTACGACTACTTGAAGCAAGCTTGTTTCGAAAGCCTGAACCGACTCGAGACACCGTATCTCGATTTGTATTACGTCCACGGCGGAACGATGGACGACGATCTCGATGCCTCGATCCGCGCGATGAAGGATCTTCAGCAGGAAGGACGGATCAAGGAATACGGATTATCCTCCCTTCGTCCGAACGTCATCAACTACTGGCTCGACAACAGTGACTTTAGTTATTTGATGACACCTTACTCTTTACTCGATCGCCGGATCGAAGAATTATTGCCTCGTCTTCAAGAGCGCAACATTAAACTTGTCGCCCGGGGACCACTCGCGAAAGGTCTCTTGACGACGGAAAGTATGTCTCGTCTGCAGTCGGTCGAACGTTTCGAACAGTATGACAAGGAGCAGCTTGAACAGATTCTCGCGACACTACAGGATTATCCGCTTCCGGCGATGGCTCTTCAAGCAATTGATCAGCAAGCAGAAATCGTCTTGCCCGGCGCCTCCAGCGTGTCCCAATTACAATCCAACCTTCAAGCCATGCGGGAACCGTTGACCGCAGAACAGATTACTCACGTCCTGTCTCTCCTTCCCGTCCACACCTACACGGACCATCGCTAAGGTTTGAATTTTTTCAGACAAGGGAAACTTCTTCTTTGTAACGTTATTACAGAGGAGGAGTTTTTATCATGTCAAAAATTTTAATCGTTTCAACAAGTGCTGACGAAATGAATGGTCACAAAACTGGATTATGGTTCGAGGAGTTTGCTGCCCCGTTTAACTTGTTCCACGAAGCAGGTCATGACGTGACGGTCGTTTCGGTCAAAGGTGGCGACGTGCCGATCGATAAAGCTTCGATGGTCAAAGAAATCTTACCGAAATTCCAAGATGCACGCCGTGCCCTTCATGATACGACACCCCTTTCTGAAGTTGATCCGGCGTCGTTTGATGCCGTCTACTTCCCAGGTGGTCACGGAGCGGTCGTCGATTTCCCGAACAATCCGCTTGTCGCTGGTGCAATCGAAGCGATGGTCAAAAAAGACGGCATCGTGGCTTCAGTTTGTCACGGGCCAGCTGCTTTTGCGCATGTCACGATTGACGGCAAACCATTCGTCTCAGGTCGCCAAATCAACGGCTTCACAGACGAAGAAGAAAAATCAACAGGTCTTGAAGACAAAGTCCCGTTCTTGCTTGAAACGACATTACGTGGTGAAGGCGCAACCTTCCTGACGTCAGATGCCGGAAAAGAATTTGCTGTCATCGACGGCAATGTCATCACGGGTCAAAACCCTGCTTCAAGCGAAGCTGTCGCTAAACTCGTTCTTGCTAAACTTGCAACTGTCTAAACAAATACCAGAAACCAAATCCCCTTTCCGATGTCCACATCGAAAAGGGGATTTTTGTGTTGTCATGCTGAAAGGTCCGATTTACGACAAAACCCGCTCATACGCTGCGATTTCACGACTCAGTTCCTCTAACTTCTGTTTTTGTGTTTCATAGTGCGGTGTCAGGTGGAGATGTTGCTGCTCCAAACTCGTTTGTTCTGCCGGGGTAAAGGCACGGGGAACAACCCTTTCCCGCCGGTACCACCGTTTCGGAATAATCGTCGGTTCCGGACCCGACTTCAAGAGATGGTCGACTTGCTCATACGCCGCCTGGACTTCTTCAAACTGATCTTTGACAGACGGATGCTCCTGACGCAATTGTTCGAGACGAATCGCGACGAACGGTTGCGACTTCAGCACCAGCTGCTGTTTGATCGACTGCTTCAGAATTTGTTTGACTTGTGACCGTTGCACATCTGATTCCGCTTCGTCCGCTACGATCTCAAGATCAAGATCTCCTGCTTCGTCTAAGATCTGCTCCATTTCTTCAAACGATAACCAGACCATCTGTTGCGTGACGAACCGGTCAATCAGTCCGGACTCTTCATAATAGTCACTGATTTCTCCACCTAATTTTAATTCCGCGACGGCATAATGCACTTGATGTTCAATCATCTCGTCCGTCACTTCATCCAACCACTCTTCATAATCTGTAAATACACTCACGTTCTGTATGCCTCCTCTAATGCCAATACAATTCATTTACTGTACCACAACGTCTCCTTCGAATGCGATGTTGACGACGCAAAAAAATCAATCCCCTGTTCTAACAGAAGGATTGATCCAATCGATACATTGCTTAGACATTCGTCTGACTTTTTTTGATTTCTTCCATCGCCCAGTCACACCAATCGAGATAATTCAACATCATCCGTAACCCGTATTCACTCGTCAACGTTTCACCCAGGGTCGCCCCGTTTTCCAGATGGTCTTTCCGCCAGATTTGCATCATATCGACGGCAAACTGATGGTGCCGTTTGGACTCGGCTAGGTACAAAATCGCCTCATCCGGTGGTAAGAGGTGTAACAAGGACACCCGCATCAAGTTTTCATCTTTCATTTTCGGTTTGAATTCACTCGGTGCGCGAAGCCAGGCGACGAGTGCCGTTTGTCCGTCTTCTGTGATGGAATATACCTTTTTATCCGGTAGGTCTTCTTGCACGATATAGACACTCGTCACGAGTTGATCTTCTTCCATTTTCAGTAATTCTCGGTAAATTTGTGTATGATGTGCCGTCCAAAAATGAGTCATCTGTTTTTTGAACGTCGTACTTAAATCATATCCGGTCGCTTCTCCTTGAGTTAGCAGTCCGAGCAATGCAAATCGTAACGCCACTGGCTGCACCTTCTTTCATCATATATATATTGTTAATTATCTCAAAGAATAGACCAATATGCTACTTTCTGCCTAGCTTTGCCTCTAAAAAGAAAAAAGGACTGCCGCATTGATTTGCGCCGCAGCCCTCATGTTAAGTTTTTCGTGCACGATAGGCGCGAATCCCTTCGTTGACTTTTCTCCAGTAACGCACCGGGTGGGGCACAAATTGTTCCCGGCGGATGATTTCTTGACCGACCGTGACCAATTCGTCCGTCCCGTCTTCTGTTAGTCGGGCGAATTCAGAAAAAGAAAAAGCTACCAATCGACTGACTTCCGTCGACTGCAAGACATAACGATGCAACGGCTCCGATGAATCCGTGATGAACAAATGAACCCGTTCACGATCCAGCAAATCAGGGAAAATCAACTCTTCCAAAAAGACGCCGATCGGATACAAGTCTTCGAACGCCCGGACGAGACCGATCTCTTCTTCGAGTTCTCGGACCCCCTCTGCCGGTGTCTCGCCTGCCAGCAGATGTCCTGCTGCCGTGATATCGAGTAACTCGGGAAAATCTTTTTTCTGTTTTGCCCGTTGCTGTAAAAGAACATATCCCTTTTCAAGATCAACGACAAAACAGTGAAACGTCTCGTGCCACAGCCCTTTCGTATGCACCGTTTGTCGGGTAGCCCGGTAAAGCGGACGACCGGATACATCGACCACCATCAGTTGTTCCGATTCACTCATCGTAATACCTTCGAAGCTTGATAAAACCGTTCTCCGACCGTATACAGTTCAGCAATCAAGAAGACGATCGCAATCCAAATGATGGCACTCGGAAACAATAACATCGCGGTTAGAAAAAGGAAACCTTCCGTCCGTTCGACAAGACCCGGTTGGTACTGGAACGATTTAAATCCATAATTGTCACTGACTGCACCGATGGCAAGAAACATCGTCATACCGATCACAAACGAAGCAATCAAAAACAAGATGACGACCTGTGTCTCCGGAAAACGAAGGGCAATCCCAATCAAAACGGACAATTCGACGATACGATCCAGGACTAAATCAAGGATCGTCCCGATCGGTGTCGTCTTTTCACGCCGTGCCATTGTTCCGTCCACGACGTCAAGCATCCCGGAAATCCATAATAGTAAGATTGCAATTCCCATCATATCGTTATAAACAAAAAAACCGGTCGAGGCGCCAATGATTCCGGAAATGATGGTCACTTGATTCGCCGAAAGTCCCATCTTCTTCAATAATGTCGCAATTTGCTCAAAAAGGGGCTGGACGAATTTTCTGGCCCGTGTATCTAACATACTACCCCTCCTTCCTGACGATATAAGCTGTCGTCGTTTCCTGGAACGTCTCCATCGTCTGCACGACAAGACGTTCTCCCGTGTCGCGTTCGACTTCATAAAAACGAACGCCATACTGGATCAGCTCTTTCGTAATCGTAACACGTTCTTGTAAGTCATTCGTCGGTCTTAAGGCTAACTTTACTCCCGACAAGGGATACCATTCGCCGCTCAAATGAACACCGTCTCCAAAAAACGGACTTTTTTCTGCCAGTTGAACCGGATTTCCCTGATCGATGATATGCCCCTGTTCCATGACGTAGACATAATCCGCCATTGCCATCGCTTCTTCCCGGTCATGTGTCACGAGCAAGGTCGTCACGCCTTGCGCCTCTGTCAAACGTCGGATCAATGTCCGCAGTTCACGTCGCCGTGGTAAATCGAGACTTGAGAACGGTTCGTCGAGCAATAAAAAATTCGGTCGGCTTGCCAACGCACGGGCCAAGCTCGCCCGTTGCTGTTCACCACCGGACAATTCATGGACAAAGGCGTCCGCTCGTCCGCTTAACCCGACCCGGTCCAACCACTGCTCTACCTCCTGCTTGTGACCAGCTTTCATTCCAAGCCGGACGTTTTGTCCGACCGTCAGATGCGGAAACAATAACGGACGCTGAAACAGCATCGTCACCCCCCGCTGGTTCGGTGCGACCCGTGTCATCTCTGTCGCTCCGAAATGGATCGCCCCACTCGAGACCTTCTCCAATCCGGCAATCAGTCGTAATAAGGTCGTTTTCCCGCTCCCACTAGGACCGACGAGTGCTACACAACGGCCCGATGGAATCGTTAAATCAATCTCATGTAAGACTTTTTTTTGACCAAATGTTTTATTTACGTGCTGGATCGTAACGTCCATCTAACAGCCTCCGAACTAGTTGAACCCATATAAAAAAAAGAATGAGTTGAACAAAATAAATCAAAAAAGGTAAGGCAATCAGCCAGAGCGTCGCTTCTTTTGCTGCTGCCAACGAATTCCCGCTATACAGCGGAAACGCTTCGAGCGCGATCATCCGGACGACACCCCCGCCAATCAAGGTGACGAGTGCATACTGGCTCAAGGCAATCACCGTCACAAGTAACGTGACCGATTGTAAAGACGAACGCATCATCGGTCCCGTCAAGAAAAAGAACCGTTTGAAGCGATTCGGCTCAATTAAGACCATCTGTTCCATCATCTGCTCGCCTAATGTCTGAAATCCATTTGTGTAAATCCGGATCGTATACGGCAGTGTCGGCAATAACAACACAAGCAAGACGCCGAGGAATTGATCAGCGAGTCCTAGCCGGATCCACGTCAGATACAATCCAAACGACAGCAACAAGACCGGCAAAAAGAGCGGTAAGCTGATCAGTAATTCCATCAGTCGAGTCGTTCGTCCTGTTTTAAAAGCAATCGCTTTACCCGCTCCATAACCAATCAGATGATTGAGGAACGTCGCCGCGACAATCATCGTGATCGTCGTCGTCAACGTATCGAGCAGACGCGGATTAAATGCGGACGTCGACGGAAGGAGCCCGATCAAAGGAAGGAGGACAACAAGACCTACTAGTCCTTTCACGAATATCGGCTTCATTCTGATCGCCCCTTACTGATTCGGTCCGTCAACGGTCGGATCAATCGTGTAAATAGCAGTAACAAGACAAACAACATCCCGGTCAAGACGACACTGATCGCAAAAGCCGTCGGTTGGCTTGATAAATCACCTTGCGTATATAAATCAAACGCGTAGACGCCGATCATCTTCGGATACGTCACTCCGAGTAGCGCAGGAACCTCATAGGCAAACAACGTAAAGGCAAAGACGATGAACGCCGCTTCCAGGACGGGAAACAGTAAAAAAACACCTTTCCCATGCCAAAAACGCCGCAGATGGGATAAACCTAACATCAAACCAAGTTCTTCATACCGATGATCAAGACGCCGGTAAACCGGCAACAGATAAAAGAAGACAAACGGGATTTCTTTATAGAGATACGTCAAGATGATGCTGAAGTGATTCCCTTCATGCGGACCGATGACGGGCAGGTCACTTAAATAGAGCAACGACAAGTAGGCAGCACCGAGGTGCGGGATGAATAAAGGAATTGCCAGGAGTTGCGCTGTCCAACCCGTTTGTTTGGCAAAAAATGCGGCCAACAATGCACCAATCATTACCGATAATCCGGTACTGCTGACGGCGACATATAAGCTCAGTCCGACACTTTCTAAAAACACGGAGTCAGACAGCAGCTGACGATAATCGGTCCATGTCGTCATCGACAGACTGACGAACAGACCGTAGCCGACCATACCAGCAATCAACAACGTGGCGGGCCAGGCGTTACCTCGCCACACGTTCCGGCCATTCCTTCCGAATGACATCAAACAGTTCCGGATCGAGTTCTGCCCGGACTTTCCCTTTGAATTCGGTTGGTTTAGGTGTCGAATCCGCGGCCGGGACATTTTCGAACGCCATTTGCGCGTCAGAACCTAAGGTCGCGAGATCGAGACTTGTTCCATCGCCCCAATAGGTCGCATCAAATTTCTTCAGCTGTGCCTCAGCTGATAACAACGTATTGATCGTGACGAGTGCCCCATTGGGATTCGGGGCATTAAACGGAATCGATAAAAAATGAGTCGATGCGATCGAACCATCGTCTAAAATCAACGGGCGTGTCTCTTTCGGGAACGTTCCTGATTTCACTTCTTGTTCTGCCCGACGCTCGTTGAAACCCATCGTAAACGAGACGGTCCCTTTTGCGTACAACTGATCGAGTTGTGCCAATGTCTTCGGATACGTCTTGCCTTCTTTCCATAAATAAGGCTTCAATTCATTCAGATAAGCCCATGTTTTCTTAAAGTCGGCTTTCGGGTTCTTTAACGTTTCTTTCGACTCGACACCATACATGACGTGACGGACAAACGCATTTCCCGTGAAGTCGGTCACTTCCGGATAAGTGAATTTCCCCGGATTTTGTTTGACCCAGCTTTTTAACGCCTGGAGATCTTTTGGTGGATTCGCGACACTTCCCTGATCGTAGTGGAACGTATACTGGACTTTCCCCCACGCGGCTTCCAGCTCGTCTGTCGCTGTCCCGCTGTCTGACCCCTGTGCTTGCGGGTCCACATACTTCATGTTCGGTAAGACTTTGGTGATCTCGCCATACAACAAGCCATCTTTTTTAGCATTCCGGAAATTATCGCCGTTGATCCAGACGACATCGATGACACCGGTCTTTTTACCTGCCTTTTTTTCAGCCCGGAGCTTTTGGATAAGGTCCGCCGTTTCGATCGGGACACGTTCCAACGTAATCTGATGTTCTTTTTTTAACTTCGGTGTCACATACTCATCGATATAGGCGTTGATGCCCTCGTCGCCTCCCCACATATACATCCGAACGGTTGTCGCGTTCGCTTCTTTTTCAATCGACGTGTAGGAAGAACCCAGCACTTTTTCCTGTACCGGCGCTGCCGGAGAAGCACATCCTGCAAGGAGCATGCCCATTGCTGCGAGTCCAATCATTGGTTTCATCATCCGTAAAATTCCCCTTTATTTTTTATCAAATCCTGACTTGCCGAACCATTCGATCACTCTCGGAAATACGGCATAGGCTTTAGCAGAACCTTCCATCCAAAACGGCGCATTGACTTCCCGTTTCTCCTTGATGATCGCGCGGACGATCGTTTGTGCCAACTTGTCTTTTGACAAGACGATGTTCGCGACATTTTTTTCATATTTCCGACTCAGATCAGCCCGAATGAAGAATTCCGTTGCGATTGGTCCCGGATTGACGGTCATCACATGAATGCCTTTTGGCTTCAGTTCGAGACGTAACGCATTCGAAAATTGATACAAGGCTGCTTTGGTCATACAATAGATTGTCGACTTCGGTGTCGGTAACTTTCCTGCTTGACTGGCCACGTTGATGATCATCCCCTGCGGACGAAGCAGACGTAAACAGGCTTTCGTCAAGCGGATTGGACTGAGGACGTTAACCCGGTTCATCGATTCAATCGTCTCAATCGTCGTGTCTTCCAAAAAACTAAACTCTCCGAACCCCGCATTGTTGATTAATACATCAATCATGCCATATTGTTCTTCGATTTGGTCTACTAGACGCTCCGGTGAATGTTCTAAGTCGTAGACCAGGTATTCAGCATGTAAGTGCTCCGCTACTTGGCGTAACCGGTCTTCCCGTCGTGCGACTAAGATCAAGAGCGCACCATGGCGATTTAATTCTCGGGCAAGCGCTTCTCCAAGACCACTTGACGCACCAGTCAAAACAACCGTTTTATTGATCAGATTCATGTCAACGCTCCTTTTCTCGTATAGCGCAAGACATTGTCACGTTTGATGACTGTGATCTGTCCACTCGCGACCAGATAATCGAGTCGTGCCTTCATCTCGCTCATGACGAGCGGGAAGGATTTTTTTAAGCGGTTGCCATACGTCAGTTGTGCGAGTTCAAACAACGTTTGCTCCCCCGTGATGTGTTTCAATAATTGTTCGCCCCGTGCTTTTCGTTGTAAGAGTCGTTCTTCAATCAAAGAGGGGACGTCACGAATGGCCTCTCCGTGACCTGTATACGCTATCTGGATCTGTTCCCCTTGGAGTTTACGAAGGGAACGCATATAGGCGAGGACCGGTCGTTTCGTATCCGACGTATCTCCCGGCTGCGGTTGTTCCAGTAACGGATTCGGTTCGACTCGCGCTAACAGATGATCCGCCGCAAATAAAACACCCGACTGGCTAAGAATTCCGATTTGGTCGCTCGCATGCCCCGGTAGTTCGATTACCCGATACCGGCCGGACGCGGAAATCGAATCGCCTTCTTGTAAAAGATGGTCGAGTTGCCCTTTCCCAAGCCACTTCAACGCCGATATATAACTCGGCAAAAGGGCTCGGATTTCTTCCGGTACACCAAACGAGAGGGCGAGCCGCTGTAAAAACGCATCGCCTTGACTCAAAAAGGATTGATCTTGTTCTAAGTAAGGGCGTAGCCGGGCGTGTCCATAAACCGGGATGCCCTGCTCAGAAAACCGGTAGGCGAGCCCTGCATGGTCCGCGTGGTGATGGGTGACGATTACTTTATCGAGCATCGAGACCGTTAGCCCAATATTAAGAAGTCCGTGCTGCATCGCTTGCCATGCTTCTTCCGTATCCGGACCACAATCAATCAAGATCGTTTCTGTTTCCGTTCGTAACACATAACAGTTGACGTCTCCGACAGGAAATGGTGTCGGAATCGGTAAGGTGAAGATTTCATCTTCTCGTTGCATCGATAAGCCCCTCTTTTCTCTAGATGGTTTCCTTCATTATAGAGAGAAAGAAGCGACAGCGGCAAACTTTGTCTACGTCCGCAAGACAAATTAATGAATTCCCCCCCACCTGCGCTAAGCCTGGACGTGGGACGACTCTCTCCTATATTAGATAAGAAGCATACGTCGGTGGATGCCCGTTGGATGCAAAAAAAAGCGACCCTTCCGCAGATTGAAAGGTCGCTTCCGTAAAAAAATTATTTTAAATTGAGCACTGTTAATTTATCGCGAGTCATCGAAGCAAGACTTCGTCCGACACCTTGTACCCCAAGACCAGAAGACTTCACGCCGATGAATGGGAAGTGGTCAGGACCACGTTCCGTCCGTCCGTTGATTTGAACCGAGCCGGTTTCGAGCGCATCCGCGACATGGAACGCCGCGTCGATGTTTTCCGTAAAGACACTCGCCTGAAGACCGTATTCCGATTCGTTCGCATAGGCGATCATCTCTTCGACCGAGCTGACACGAATGACCGGTAGGACAGGTCCGAACGGTTCTTCCCATGCAATCCGCATGTCGCGTGTCACATGATCAAACAACGTTGGCTCAATCAAGTTGGCTGTTCGTTTACCGCCTGTGACGAGTGTTGCCCCTTTTTCCGTCGCATCCGTGATCAGTCCTTCGACGAAATCAGCTGACTTCGCATCGATCAAAGGCACAACAACACTTTCATCTTCCGGTGAACCGACTGTCAATTTCGCGATTCGAGCAGACAATTCTGCGACGAGCGCATCTGCCTGAGGTTCAAGAACGAATACACGTTTGATGGCCGTACACCGTTGACCGGAGTATGAAAACGCACCGCTGATGATCTGATCCGCTGCAAGGGAAAGATTCGCATCTTCTAAGACGAGCGCCGGGTCTTTGCCACCCAGTTCCAAAACAAGTGGAATCATCGCCGATTGACGTGATAAGTGTTGTCCCGTTCCTGTACCACCTGTAAAGGTGATCATATCAATGCCCGCATGTGCCGTTAAATAATCCCCGATGACAGAACCGCGTCCTGTCACAAGATTGACGAGGCCGGCCGGAAGACCTGCCGCGACGAGCGCTTCGACCATCAAGATGCCGCTGATCGAACCTTGTGTCGCCGGTTTGAAGACAACAGCGTTCCCTGTCATCAAGGCGGGTGCGAGTTTCGCTGCCGCTAAATTGACTGGGTAGTTAAACGGTGAAATCGCAAGGACGACACCGAGTGGTGCTTTTTTGATGATGGCAATCTTGTTTGCACTTCCGCCTGGGAACGAATCCCCTTGCATCATCTGACCGTCAAACCGAAGACCCTCTTCCGCTGTATAACGAATGATTTCTGCCGTCCGTTTGACTTCCTTAATCCCATCCGCACGTCCCTTACCGACTTCGCGCATGATGACTTCGCCGATTTCTTCCGCACGCTTCTCGAGCTCCGTTGCCCAAGCATGCAGCAATTCCGCCCGTTTATTGGCTGGAACCTTCGCCCATTCCACTTGTGCTACTTTCGCCGACGCAATTGCCTGATCGACTTCCGGTTTGGTCATCGCTTGTACCCGACCGACGAGGTCTTCTTTATAAGGTGACGAAATTTCGATCGTTTCGTTTGATTCGCTTTCATGCCATTGCCCATCTAATAAGTATGTGTATGTTGTTGCTGTAGTCATTCCACTCGACCTCCATTTATTTTTTCTCTCTCACTTCAGTGTGTGGCTGCATAGCTTATTGTAATCAATTGGTCAGACAAATGCCAAACTTTTTGCTTAACATAAAATGAAAGCGATTTCAATAACTTTTTTATCATTTTTTATATGGAATGTTTTCTGCTTTCTGCCGATAACTAGTCAGAAGTGCAGTGTAGGATTGAAAGGAGCTCGATAACGTGTACAATCAACACGATATTTTATTAGAAGCTGGAACAAACGAATTAGAAATCGTCATTTTCCATTGTGGTCCCTACACATTTGGAATCAATGTCATGAAAGTCCGCGAAATCATCGTCCCCTTACCGATGACGCCGTTACCCGGTACACCCGACGCCGTCAAAGGATTAATCGAACTACGGGGCGAAGTGATGACCGTCATCGATTTACCGACTGTCATCGGAGTTGCCCACGATGAAACAACCGACGACCGGTTGATCATCTGTGAGTTCAATGGCGAGAAAAGTGTCTTACGTGTCGATGCCGTGACTGAAATCCGGCGTATTTCGTGGGAACAGATCGATACACCAAATGAACTCGCACGGGGGATCGAAGGTTTGACGAACGGCGTCGTCAAGACCGGTGACAAGATGATCATCTTACTTGATTATGAAAAAATCGCGCTTGAACTTTCACGTAAAGACATCTTCGCCCGGGAAGAAGGTCGTCGCGTCCTGCCACGGAACCGGTCGAATAAAACCATTTGGATTGCAGAAGACTCGGAAATGTTACGGACACTTATCATCGAAACACTCGAAGAAGCTGGTTACGATAGTTTGAAATGGTTCATCAACGGAAAAGATGCCTTTGATGCTTTTGAAGCAGGCAGTGATTGTGATCTGTTGATCACGGACATCGAGATGCCGAAAATGGATGGATTGCATTTGACGAAACGCCTGCGTGAAGATGATCGTTATACCGATTTGCCAATCGTCGTCTTCTCCTCATTGATCTCTAACGATCTTCGACATAAAGGAGAATCCGTTGGTGTCAACGCTCAAATCACGAAACCGGAAATCGGTCGATTGATCGAAACGGTCGATACATACGTGCTCTGAATCGTTATTGCCGTACACAAATATCCGTCCCCTGATTTTCAGGAGACGGATATTTTTAATATAGGCATGATTGCGACAGAAGTCGTGTCAACGGTATCCAATCTTTCGCCTCAGACGAAATCCGTATTTTTACCAAGAAACACATCTAACCAACTTTTTCTGAAACCGACCATACATTCTTCAATCCGAATCAGGACTTCCGGGGCATTCGTGACCGAACCCGTTTCCGCCTCTTTTTCGAGGATTTCAAAATCATCTGCTAAGTCATCCGCCGCTACGGAATAGGAGGCACCTTTAAGTAAGTGAGCTAATTTCTCAGTCTGTACCGCATCCTCTGCTTCGACCGCATCCTTGAGTTCCGGAAACTTCCGGTCGAACTGAGCAATGTACGTCTCACCAATTTTCTGTAAAAATACGTCATCGCCACCGGCAATCACACGTAGTTCATCCAACTTCTTTTCATTAAAAAAAGGCATCTTCTTCCCTCCCTCATCTGTATTTTATCATTAATTGTTTCAAAAAAAAATCTGAGAATCATTTACACGTCCTCTAAAGTATTTCTATAATGAAAAAGTGAAGAGCAGGAGGGATAGACAATGTTGACGATTTATCGAAGTGATGTGACGGGGGCAGTCAACGAGATTCAAGAATTCACGAAAGGTTCTTGGATTCATCTTGTCAATCCGACAAAAGACGAAGCTGACCAAGTCATCGCTGCTACAAAAATTCCTGAGGATTTCATTTATGATCCTCTGGATGTCGAGGAAAAACCTCGTTTCGAGAAAGATGATGAAGGGTTATTGATGATCGTCGATGTACCCTATATTGAAGAAGAATCGTCCGGACGGCGTTACAATACGATCCCACTTGGTATCATCGTAACTTCGAGACATTTCATCACCGTCTGTTCGCAACAGCTCGATGTATTGACATTGTTCTCAAGCGGAAAGCTCCGCGCTTTCCGGACGAATTACCGTTCGCGATTCGTCTTCCAAATCTTATATAAAGTCAGTTCGTCCTATCTTCGTTTCCTGCGGCAAATCGACCGCCGGATGGATGAACTCGAAGAAGAATTACAACGTTCGATGCGAAATCAAGAAATCTTCCAACTGATGAACTTACAAAAATCACTTGTCTATTTCATGACATCCTTAAAATCGAACGATGGTGTTCTCGACCGCATCATCAAAACACCCAGTCTCGAAAAACATGAAGATGATGAAGACTTGCTCGAGGATGTTTTCGTCGAACACCGTCAGGCGATGGAGATGGCCCAAATCTATAAAGATATCATCAGTTCGACGATGGACACATTTGGTTCTGTCATCTCAAACAATGTCAACTTCGTCATGAAGTTTCTCGCGTCGATCACGATCGTCATCTCGATTCCGACGATGATTTCCGGGATGTTCGGAATGAATGTTCACGTCCCCTGGGAAGGGGAAGTCATCGGCTTCTGGATTGTCTTCGGAATGATGATTTTCTTCTCGGGACTAGCTGCCTTTATTTTATGGCGTCGTCGATTTTTCTAGAAAAACTCCAGTAAAACAAAAAACCACTCACTTTTACGTACGTTAGCGGAAAAAGATGTGCCATCTTTTTTAATCTAAACGTCTCGCAAAGGTGAGTGGTTTTTTGTTGTTCAATTGATTTCAATGGTAACGAGACATAAGTCGTCGGCATCATCGCTTTGATCCGGTTGAATCAGTTGGTGAATGCCCGGTCCTTGCTCATGAATCAATTCACGAATCGCATTGATTCCTTCGTCAATCCCTTTGCTGTACAACTCCATGAATCCATCGGTATACAAGTAGACACACCCAGGCGAAACAAGATCAATCGTCTGACTCGTGTATTCGGAATCTTCAAACATCCCGACCGGCAGTCCCGTATTTTCAAGGGCAATGATTTGATTCCCCATCCGCAACAATCCTGGTGGATGTCCGGCATTGGCATAACTGAGCTTCATCTTGTCTAGTTCGATATACAGATAGACAGCTGTAAAATAAATCTCTGTTTCATCTCCCGGAAACAGGCGGCTCATTTGTTTATTTAATTCCTCGAGCACCTTTGCCGGATCACCAATCCGGTGGACGAGTTCAAATAAAATCGAGCTCATTCCCATCGTGATTAGGGCAGACGACACACCATGCCCCATCACGTCAAACAAGATGATGCCGTATTTTTGTGGTGAGATTCGGTACCAGGCATACATGTCTCCCGCTAATTTCTTAGAGGGAATGTACGTTGCCATGATCCGGATGTCTTCGTCCTCGATATTGGCACTTAAAACACTTTGTTGTAGTTTTTGTGCCAAGTCAAAGTCTTCCTGCAAGACTTTTTCATACCGTTTCCGCGCATCAATCGCTTGTTTGAGCGACATCGCGTTGCGGACACGTGCAAGCAATTCTGTTTTCCGAATCGGTTTTGTCGTATAGTCGGATGCCCCAGCGTCCAGTCCATCGGCAATATCCTCTTCATTCGATCGTCCTGACACGATGACAATCGGCAGTTCATCTAACCCAAACCGCTTACGAATCAAACGTGTCGCATCGATTCCACTGATTCCCGGCATCTCGACATCCAGTAATACGACGTCAAGCGTTTCGATGAACAACGGATCTTCCATTAACTCCATCGCTTCTTCACCACTCATCGCTTTGACCACATCATATCCTTCATTTTCAAGCAACCGTTCCAAAATCATCAAATTCGTAAATTCGTCATCTACGACTAATATACTCATGTCGTCTCACCTCGTTCCATCAACATATTCATTTTAAAATAGTTTAGCACATAATTTACATTTTCGTTTAGACGGACGGCTCTTTTTCCGTCATACTAAAGAAGAATGAAAGGGGGAATGGATCATGTGGCTGTATGTCATCTCCATTCTAATCATCGTTTTCGTCTTGGTCGCTTCAATTCTCGTGATTTCAAAAGGCTACGGCTATAAAGGCAATAAGGATGACATCGAAATCGACTACGATGAAATCAACCGTAAACTGACTGAAAAACATAAAGACGAGCCTCGACCGTAAGACTATTGGACCGTCTCAGACCATCATATCATCGGATGGTCTTTTTGTTGTATTAAAAATGCATGTTTCCACTTGTCAGATAAGGGTATATCAATATCATGGTCAAATAATATCTTAAGGGAGTGTCTATTCATGCAACCAAATTTACCAAACGATCCACATGCCGTGCACGCTGAACATCCAAATCGCCAGTTCGATCAGGAAACTTCATCTGGTCGTCAGGTCAGCTTACTTACAGGAATGTTGCTTGGAGCAGCTATAGGCGGTCTCCTGACATTACTGAGCTCATCTAGTCGTCAAAATACGAAACAAAGTCTTCGTGGGGCAAAAGATTCTGTCTCAACACTCGCCTCTACCATCAAAGAAGATCCGTCAGGTAAAGCGTCACAAGTCATCAACCAAGTCAAAAGTGCGTCAAGTATCATTCAAGAAGTCGCATCAGACGTTCAAAACGTCTACGATAAAGTCAACACCGAACTTGAGACGGTAAAAACCGATGCTTCATCTGTAAAAGATACGGTAAACGAAGCAAAAGGTGATCTCAACTCGATTTCCAACAAGGTTGTCGAAGCAAAAGACGTTGCGCTTGGAAATGAAGAAGCACCTGCTGAACATCAACCAAAAAATGATTCATCAAACGGTTCACAACAGAACAAATAAGCAGATGACACTAGACTGACCTAGCAATATGAGACACATATAAAACACCTTGATTAGGCTGCCAGTACACCATATTTTTTAGGTGTCAGGTAGCCTAAT